>CAYNTN010000173.1:0-8665 GCA_964399995.1 uncultured Ignavibacteriaceae bacterium | reverse complement strand
AACTTTTAACTTTTAACTTTTAACTTTTAACTTTCAACTTTTAACTTTCAACTTTCAACTTATCAATACATGAGAATAAAATTTTGCGGCGCGGACAGAACAGTTACAGGTTCTCAGCACTTACTCGAAATAAACGGAAAGAAAATTCTGCTCGACTGCGGTTTGTATCAGGGAAAAAGAGAAGAGGCTTACCATATCAACAAAAGTTTTCTGTTTGATCCTAAAGAACTTCATTGTGTTGTCCTTTCTCATGCGCACATTGACCATTCGGGAAACCTTCCTTCGCTTTATACAAAAGGCTTTAACGGAGACATCTACAGCACTAACGCTACGCGCGACCTGTGTTCGATCATGCTTCTTGACAGCGCTCACATTCAGGAAAAGGATACACAATTTGTAAATAAAAAAAGAGTGAAACAGAATCTTCCGCCTTTTAAACCTTTATACAAGATGGAGGATGCTAAGCGGGTCCTCTCAAATTTCAAGACTGTGTCTTATAGAAAAAGTTTCTGCATAGACGGACTTCACGAATGTGTCTCTGTGGAATATTTCGATGCGGGACATATACTCGGATCCGCTATGATGGTTTTGACAATTGACGAGAAGGGAAGGAAGTTCAAGTTTGCTTTTTCCGGTGATATCGGAAGACCGGGACTTCCGATTCTAAGAGACCCTGAGTTTATAGGCAATGTTGATTTTATAATATCTGAATCTACTTACGGCGGAAGAAATCATGATAAGTCCAATATGATGGACGATCAGCTTGCAGCTGTTCTCAAAGAAGCTATCTCGCGGGGAGGCAAAATAATTATCCCGGCTTTCAGTGTAGGACGAACACAGGAAGTTATCTATTCGCTGTCAAAACTTTTTGATAAAGAAATTATTCCCAGAATTCCGGTATTCATTGACAGCCCGCTGTCCACAAAAGCTACTGATATTTTTAAACTCCATCCGGAATGTTATGACAAAGAATTCTCTGACATGATTTTTAATGGAACGGAAGTTTTTGAGCTGCCTAATTTACGTTATATTCAGGATGTAGAAGACTCAAAGGCATTAAATTTTTTCAATGAAAGCTGCATAATTATTTCGGCTTCCGGAATGGCTGAGTCCGGCAGAGTTCTTCATCATCTGAAAAATAATATAGAAGATCCGAATTCAACTGTTTTGATAGTAGGGTTTATGGCAGAGCATACACTCGGAAGAAGATTGATTGAAGCGCGTGATGTTGAAAATGCAGTTGTGAAAATATTTGGTGATGAGTATTATGTTCATTCTAAGATTGTAGTGCTTAATTCTTTTTCAGCTCATGCTGACAGAGATGAACTTCTTGCATACTTTGATCAGTTCGACAGGAATCATCTTCAGAAAATATTTTTAGTTCACGGTGAAATAGACCAGCAGGAAGCTTTTAAAGACGGCTTGAAAAGTATGAGCTTTAAAGACATTGAGATACCCGAGAAGGGACAGGAGTTTGAGGTTTGAGGAAATAATATCCTTCCAATTAATGAAATCAAATTAACCTTCTTAAAACCTCTTCCGCATCTATCAATTAAATTTTTCAAACCCATAAAATGACCCGTATCATAATCATCGGCAACGGCGGCACTGGCAAATCAACACTCGGTGAAAAGCTCGGTAAAATCCTGAATCTTGAAGTCACACATCTTGACAAGATTACATATAATCCCGGATGGACAAGAGTTGATGAAGATGTGTTCAAAAAAAAATTAGCCGGGATCATTTCAAAGGAAAACTGGATAATCGAAGGCTGGTCTTATCATTCTACTTTGCGGCTTCGTCTGGAAGCTTCGACAATAATCATTTATCTTAAGTACTCTATTTTTATCTGCTACTGGTATGCCTTCATCCGTCATGTAAAATACTCCTATCGTCAGAATCCTTATGACCCGGATAACAGTCCGATTTTAAATAAAACAGGCAAAATGGTGAAAGCGATGTGGAAGGTTTATAAAGTGTATGAGCCTGAACTTCAGCAAATGCTTAAAGAGTTTGAACACACAAAACGGTTATTAGTTTTTGAAAGCAGAAAGGATCTCAATAGATTTTTAAAAAAGACTGAACTAACCGGAAGCATTAACAACGTTAATGATTAGTTTACTTTCAATATTAGTTTTTGTAATTTGACGTTGACGGAAGCTCAACCCTCATGAATGCTTGTCTGATTTCCAGCGCAAATCCGTATATCACGAATTTATTTAAATGATTTTAGATTTTAAAAAAATATTCAAGCTGCCTGCCTGATGCTGACAACAATTATAGATTTTTATTGGAATTAATTAAAACTAATTTTTTAAAAATGGAAAACAAAGAACAAGAAAAACTTCGTTATCCAATCGGAGCATTCATATATCCTGATGCTGTTACGGAAGATGAACTTCAGAAATACATTTCAGATATTGAAATACTGCCTGAAAACCTTAGGGCTCTTGTTTCAAATTTTTCGGATTCTCAATTGGAAACTCCATACAGAAAAAACGGATGGACTGTAAAACAGGTTGTTCACCATTTAGCCGACAGTCATATGAATGCATTCATCAGATTTAAACTCGCACTTACTGAAGACATGCCTGCGATTAAACCGTACTTTGAAGACAAGTGGGCTGAACTAGGTGATTATAAATCTACTCCGGTGACTGTATCGCTGGACCTGCTTGATTCACTTCACAAGCGATGGGTTAATTTACTCAGATCTATGAGTAAAAAGGATTTTGAGAAAATATTTTTTCATCCCGAACACGGTAAAGAATTTTCCCTCGACGAAATTACTGCTATGTATTCATGGCATGGAAGGCATCACTATGCGCATATTGACGAACTGAGAAAACGGATGAAGTGGTAAAGCTATTCTAAAAAATTACAATTCATAGAGAAGTGAGAATTGCTGCTCTGTATGACATACATGGAAATCTTCCAGCACTTGAAAGCAGTTCTTCACGAAATAAATTATTCAGAAATTAATCAAATAGTTGTAGGTGGAGATGTAATCCTTGGTCCGATGTCACGGGAATGTCTTGATGCTCTTTTGAAAATTCACCTTCCTGTATTTTTTATCAGAGGTAATTGTGAAACTTCTGTACTGGATCATTTGGAGAATAAACTGTCTGGAAATTTACCTGAAAATGTTTTAGAAGACATTGGATGGAAAGCCGGCAGGTTATCATACAAGCATTACGAACTGTTATCTAAATGGCCACAAACAATTAATTTGTCATTGTGCCATGGATCCGTAAGCAGTAGACATTAAATAGATCAGCGGATGACTTGCGTTTATTTTTGCTGCTTATGCTGCAGCCAAACTTTCACGT
The DNA here is from genome assembly GCA_964399995.1 of uncultured Ignavibacteriaceae bacterium. Classification (GTDB taxonomy): domain Bacteria; phylum Bacteroidota; class Ignavibacteria; order Tepidaquicellales; family Tepidaquicellaceae; genus JAGPCH01. The sequence continues at coordinate 5,336 of CAYNTN010000173.1, read as the reverse complement.
AACGAAGATGCCGTCAGGCTTGCGCGATCAACACATAAGTGGCTGAATGACTATAAAGAATATTCCGGCAATAAAGATGCAAGGCTCATTCTCTTAGAGGCAGTAGCTTTATCAAAAGACTGGCTTCGAAATGTAAAACCTCAGGAAATAGTATTGAATATTAATTTTCTTATTGATTCACTTTCTGAAAATGATGAGGAAGCGTATGAAAAATTAAAAAAATTATCGGAGCAATTTATTAGTTGTACTGATGATGAATTACCCTTTCATCATGTTAAATATTGGGGAGCATTTGTTTCTTATGGTGTGTAAACCGGATTTTCCATAAAAGGAAGTTTGACGTACATCATGACAGAGTAATTATTGGAGTTGTAATTTAATTCTCAAGACGATTCAGTGAAAATTTAATTAGTTTTGGAAAAGATATTGGATCAAGTCTTATAAACATCCTTCCTATGACCGATTTTGATAATTAAAACTAAAAGAATTCTGTGGATTATTTGCCAATTCAGCTATAGATTTTGCGACTCTTTCCCTGTCTGGTTGTGGAAGTTTTTTTTAATACTTTTTGAGCTGTTGATTCTATCCCGATCTGATACATAATCCTCCAAATGAAATTTTATCGTCCCTTTACTTTCCTTTTTTATTTTTTCCGCTTCTATGGAATCAAGCTCATCCTGCAATTCCTCAATTGTTTTTTTATAATATATAATCTCTCTTCTCAAAGCATCATATTCTTCAGGTGTCAACACTTTGGATTTAGATTTATTTTTTATGTTACTAATATTATTCATACAAAAAATTTTTATTCCTTATTTTCACAATAGACAAAATATCCCAAATAAAACATAAATTAATTGCGTTCTAAATTGAACAAATTGAATATTGATCATTGAACATTGTTAATTGAACAAGTCCGGCCTCATTCTCACAAACACTGGCTCGCGATACAGCTGATCCTTCGTCATCGATGCATACTCAATCTCACAAACCAGCTTCGGCTCAACCCATACGGTCTGCTTCTCATCCAATACTTTTTCTTTGACAGGTTTTTTGATCTCTTTAAGTTTTTTTACCTCAGCAAATACTTCCTTCATTTTCTTTACATCAAATCCCGTCCCAACCTTTCCTCTGTAATCCCATTCCCCGTCAATAAAATCGGCAAGATGAAGAGCACCGAATAATTCGTCCCTGTTTCCTTTGCCTTTTGTGTAACCAATGATGTGACTATCAGCAGTCTGTCTTACTTTTATTTTATACCAGCTGTCGCTTCGTTTACCGGGAGTATATTTACTATTCTTTTCTTTTGCCATTATGCCCTCAAGCCCGAGTTCAGCAGCAGCAGCAAATAAACCTAAACCGTCTTCTACAATTTCACTTAATCTGTATGAAGAATCTTTTTTCACTGCATCTTTCAGCCATTCACGACGTCGGATCAAGGGTTCGTTCACAACTGCTCTTCCGTCAAGATAAAGCAAATCAAATAAGTAACAATATGCAGGATATTTTTTCATTGACCTCAGAATATCACCTTCAGCCGAACGCTGCATTCTATGAATGACCTCTTTAAAATCCGGTTTTCCTTTTTCATCAAGACATACAATCTCGCCGTCAAATACTCCACATGTTCCGCGGAATGATTTGTCAGCCGGTAATAGCTCGGGAAATTTTGCAGTGAGATCCATGTTATTCCTGCTTCGCAGTGTGATCTTGTCTTCATCGAGAGTGACTATAACTCTGATTCCGTCCCACTTAACTTCATAAACAAAAGCATCCGATACCGGAACTTCTTTTCTCGACTGTGCAAGCATCGGTTCAATAGATTCGTGAAGCCAGTCATACTGAGGTCTGTCCACTCTCTCAAGCAGATAATCTTTGTTTTTAATATTATAAATCCTGTATTCACCGCTGATCGCCGGACTGTGCAGACGGAAATAAAATCCGTCTTTCTTTTCTTTTGTAATTTCATACTTACCGGTTGCATAGACCCACATATCACCACCGCCGTAAAGACCTTTCGGGATTGTACCTTCGAACTTCAGATATTCCATCGGATGATCTTCAGTCTGAACTGCAAGACGCTTCACTCCAGGCGCAGGCGGCAATCCTTTCGGAACTGCCCATGATTTTAAAACTCCGTCTTTTTCTAAACGAAGATCATAATGAAGCCTTGAAGCATGATGGCGGTGAATTGTAAACTGATTCCCTTTTCCTTCAATGATCTTAGACGGAGGTTCAGGTGTCTTTTCGAAATCTCTTTTCTTCGAATACTTTTCAAGTTGTTCCGGTGTTTTGTATTTTTCAGAAGGCTTCAGGTCTTTAATTACAGGTTTGCGTTTCGCTTTGCGTTCTGTATGAAGCTCTACTGCGTAAGCCGAGATTCCTTCCCAGGCATCACCTTCCGTGTTAACAATTTCAGGGACATTCAGCAGATTATATTCATGAGGATCTTTCAGCGGTTCAAGTTTATCCCACGGTAAAGGCATTGAGACAGGAGCTCCTTTATTTCCTCTGAGACTATACGGAGAAATTATAGACTGACCTTGCCGGATTCTGTAAATATCAACCAGCACTCTTCCTTTCCTTGCATCTTTTTTTATGTGCAATGTCAGATTTGAATGTGATTCAACAAACGGCTGCGCAATAATTTGTGCTGTATCAAACACTTTATGGAAATCATATTTTTGCTCGATCGGCGTAATGACATGTACACCTTTTCCTCCCGTAGTTTTTACAAATACATGATAGCCGAGATTTTCAAGGTATGATTTGAGGTTAAATGCAATTTCAACAACATCTTCAAATTTATAACCTTCAGGCGGATCAAGATCAAATACCATGTAATCGGGTTTGTCATAGTGAGGTTTTCTTGAATGCATCTGATGAATCTCAAGACAGGCAAGATTCGCAAGCCATACTAGAGCCGCTTCTTCGGTGGCAATGATGTAATCTTTCTGTTCTTTGGGATTGCTGCCGAGCGCTACATATTCGAGCCAATCCGGAGCCCAGTTGGGACGGTTCTTCTGAAAAAATCTCTCACCGTAAATTCCGTCAGGAAACCTGACAAGTGAAAGAGGTCTGCCTTTTATGTGATTTAAAATTGTCGGAGCTATCTTCAGATAATATTCGATGACCTGCGCTTTTACAATGTCATCATCCGGGTAGAGAACTTTGCTGAGATTTGAAAGCTCAAGCTTTCTCTTGCCGACATTTACTATTTGAGAATCTTTTGCCAATAAATGTTTTATGCAAAAATCTCAATAGAGAATGTAAGAAGCAAGTTGAAAGTTAAAAGTTAAAAGTTAAATGTTACAAGTGATAAATCATTATTATCCGAAATGAATTTTTACTTTCAACTTTTAACCTTTAACTTTTAACTTTTAACTTTTAACTATCCGTAATGATTTAAGGTAATATTTATTTATTGACATAATCCTTCTTTTGTAATAATTTGAATTTAAAAATTAATACACTTACATGGGAAGCATATTAGACATAAGCTGCAGTGAGTGCAATTATATGAATGAATACTTTCTTGGAATAGGTGAATTTTTCAAAGAGAGAGAAAACAAATCCATAGCCATTGTTAACAAGCTGGCAGGGATAGATAAATCTAAAATAATAATTAAAGAAAGTTCCATACAGGTGTTCAGATGTTTCGGTTGCAATTCGCTCTTCAATAAACTTGAGATAAGTTTCAGAATAAAGGACAATCTTCAAGCACTGTATAATGTTTTATATGAATGCAATAAATGCAGGCTGCCGCTGTACCCTGTGTTCAGTGATAATATTTTCTACATGCGGCATTGCTGTGAGGAGAAATCCTGTTTAAATAATTTTAGTAATGAATTTGAGTTCGGTTACTATGAAAATGTTCTTAAGGATATTCCGTGCTACAAATGCGGAAAGAGGAACATTTATCTGAGCGGATGGGGATTTTTTGATTGAATCTGATTTTAATTATAAAAAAGCCGGAAGAAATTATTCTCCCGGCAGTAGCTCCGAAAGTATTAAACCCGGATAGCGTTATTCCTTTTCTTGAGATCACATTCCAAAAAGGATCAAAGACAAAAACCGAATCATCAGAAGGACTCGTACCCACAAAATCGGACCTTCACCTGATTTGGCATAAATGATAAGGTAAGAAGCAGTGCGAGTAAAGCACAAAAAATTGTAATGGTTTTCATGGTTTTTAAATTTTGGTTTAGAAAAATGTTATAGAGTAAATCTGATGTTACGCAAAATAATTGTTAATGCACGATAGTTTGCATAAGATTAAAAGATGAGGCTCCTTCCTTGGGGAAAGTTTTTAGAAAATATTATTATGCAGATTTATAAATTCTATTACAAATTTAATTTCAATTCTAAAAAAATCCCAAAAAAGTTATCTTAAAAACACACTTCAGCACAGCCTCTATGCAGAATAAATAAAATTTCTATTTAACATCAGATTGAATATTTTAAATGTTGTAAGCAGGTTTCCATTTAATTAAATAAATAAATTTAAAAGAAATTAATTTAATGTATAAATTTTACTCTGCACTACTTGTTTTCGTATTAATAATTTCTTCAGGCAATCAATCCTTTTCCCAGCCGAAATTCACACTGGATGTAACCGCAGGGTATTCGCAGCCTATCGGTGGATTTAATAACGGAATTTCACTTTATGATACAATTCCGGATTCCTGGCCGTACTTAATGAGAAGCGCATATAATATAGGAGTCACCGGTAAAATGACAATAAAAAGTGTCCCTAATTTGAAAGCTGTATTAGGTTTAAACTATAACGGATTTAAAAACTGGGATGACCTTGCAGTTACTTCCTACAACAGCAATACCGGAAATTATGATACTGATACTGTGCAGTTTCGTCCTAAAGTTGCAATACTTGTGCTTTCGCTCGGAGGTGAATGGGGATTTAAACCTAAGGAAGATTTTAATCCGTTTGTAGGACTCGACTTTACAACTAATTTTTACAGCGGTTCTTTTCAAAGCAATCCCAGCAGTAATTTTCAAAAATCACAGTTGAAAGCTGAAACAAGATTCGGACTGCAGATGGGCGGAGGATTCAACATGGCATTCAGTAAATATGTCGGAGGAGTATTTGGGATAAAATACAATCTTGCAAATCTGATGGGAAAAAGTGACGGTGACTTAAACGATACAACACATGTATATCTTAACGACAGCGGAGAAGGCAATCAGGGTTCAAGAAATATTTCTTACTTCCAGTTTTATGCCGGAGTATCTTTTTATTTTGATAATCCGATGACAACGAAAAAATAATTACTAATTACTAATTACTAATTACTAATTACTAATTACTAATTACTAAT
>CAYNTN010000172.1:0-8716 GCA_964399995.1 uncultured Ignavibacteriaceae bacterium | reverse complement strand
AAATCAATGCGGCTCTTCAGCCGTGAAATGATCCTCTCCAGGCTTTGCAGTCTCGAATTGTATAAATTCATTAGTCAATATAATTTTTATAATGTTTAATTTATACGAAAGAAATTTCTAAATTGTAACTTTCCTTTTTACTACTAAGTCACAAAGACACAAAGATAAATAATTGAAATTTTTAGATTCTTTGTGTCTTAGTGGCTTGGTGGTAAATAAATTTACTTTAATAAATCCTGTTTATGATTGAAAAAGATGTAGTTGTGATCGGAGGAGGTGCTGCGGGCTTGATGTGTGCAATTGAAGCCGGGAAAAGAAACCGTTCGGTTGTTGTGATTGAACACGAAGAAAAGATAGGAAAAAAAATTCTTATTTCCGGCGGAGGCAGATGTAACTTCACAAATAAGAATATCTCATCCGATAATTTCATTTCAAATAATCCTTACTTTTGTAAATCGGCTCTTGCAAATTATTCTCCTGACGACTTTATCTCTTTGGTAGAAGATTATGGTATAAAGTATCATGAAAAGAAACTTGGTCAGCTTTTCTGCGATGGAAGTTCTCGGCAGATAGTGTCTATGCTGGAAAGTGAATGCAAAAAAGCAAACACTGGAATTACAGTTAATTGTAAAGTAAACAGTATTAAAAAGGAAAATGATTTTATAGTTGAGACTTCAAAGGAGACTTACAAATGCAGATCTCTTGTAATAGCTACAGGCGGGATTTCAATTCCGAAAATGGGTGCAACGGATTTTGGATATAAGATTGCAAAGCAATTTAATATTAAGCTGACTGAGATCAGACCTGCACTTGTTCCGTTTACTCTTAATAATGATGACATAAAAACTTTCGGTGAGCTGAGCGGAATATCAGTTGATTCAATTGTCAGCTGCGGTAAAACAAAATTCAGAGAAAATATTTTATTTACCCATAAAGGATTAAGCGGACCGGCAGTACTTCAAATCTCATCTTACTGGAAAGAAGGAGACACAATTTCAATAGATCTATTTCCCGATAAAAATTTATTCGATATTTTATTCGAGAATCATAAAAATAAAGTTGAACTGACAAAATTTATTTCAAATTTCTTTCCTAAAAGATTTGCTGAAGTATTTTGCAATAAATATTTTCTATCAAAACCTTTAAACCAATATTCTCAAAAACAGCTTAAAAATATTTCAGATGTATTTCATAACTGGAAAATAATACCTTCCGGAATAGAAGGATTTGACAAAGCTGAAGTTACACTCGGCGGAATAGATACAAATGAACTCTCTTCAAAAACCATGGAATCAAAAAAAGTAAAAGGATTATACTTCATTGGTGAAGTAGTGGATGTAACCGGATGGCTGGGAGGATATAACTTTCAATGGGCGTGGGCTTCAGGATACGCTGCAGGGAAAACGGTTTAATTACAAGTTAGAAATTTACAAGTTACAAATTACAAGTTACAAGTTACAAGTTACAAGTTACAAGTTGCAAGTTACAAGTTACAAATTACAAGTTACAAGTTACAAGTTTCAAATTACAAATTACAAGTTATCAATTATCAATTATCAACTATCAATCTCTTAGTCGAAACGTTCCATCTGAAATTATCAAGCAGCAGTATTTTTTTTATAGATTCAATATGATCAAGCAGACCGGCTCTGTCAGATTCTTTCAATAATTCTGAAACAAACCCGAACAGCGAAAAATCATTTGCACACGAATTATTTTCCTGCCTTTTTCCTACCGTGCATTTGCTGCATTCAAAACTAACCAGTTTGCACAATGGCACACACAAAACAAGTTCATCGAATCCATAAGGCCAGTCAAGCGCCAGCCATGCATCGGTCTCTCTTCCTTTATTAAAGATCTCAAGGAGTTTTTCCCATCCTTCATCATCGATTACAATTCTCTCAAATGCCTCGACCTGTTTCAAAGTAAGAAATTTTGCTGAACCGGAATCCATTCTGCTCTGATTCCACTCATTAATAATCTTATTATAAGAAAACAGATTAGTTGAAAAATCCATTTTTAATTAGTCTTACGAATTACGAGTTTCGAATTACGAGTTACGAATTACGATTAACTCGTAACTCCTAAACTGGCATAGCCAGAACCAAAATTGAAAATGTTATTTGTTCATATCTTATTTTGTGCTGTCTAAAACGCGATGTTTTTTTTACCACTAAGTACACACTAAGAGCACAAAGATATTTTTTTTAAAATCATTTTTTCTTAATGTGCTTAGTGTACTTAGTTTACTTAGTGTGCTTAGTGGTAAAATATAATTTCAAGACCTAACTAATTTTATTTATTGAATAATATTCTTACCATTTTGAGTAGAATTTAAGTTGTAACAGTGTAATTCGTAACTTGTAACTTCCCTTCGCATTCTTCAGAACACGCACCTTTTAATCTGACCTCACATTCTTCACAGCACAAAAACTGATTATGGCAACTAAGACGGGAACAATTAATATACCTGTCACATGGCTTGCCGCAGTGAAGGCACTTTCCTACCATCGTGTATCCTTCGGCAAAATTGACGTCAACCGAAATTCTTTCATCGAACACATAGCACTTCCCTTCAAACATGCTCCCTCGGGTTTCAGGATTTTTCGAATATGCAATGATTCCGCCTTTCAGCTGATTGACATTATTGTATCCTTCTCTTTTTAATAGTCCTGAAAATTTTTCACATCTCACTCCGCCTGTACAGTAAGTCAGAATTTTTTTATTACTGATAAGATTAGAATTCTTTTTAATCCATTCAGGAAACTGTTTGAAATTTTTTACATCCGGGCGTATTGCATTTTTAAAATGACCAAGATCATATTCATAATCATTTCTTGCATCAATAATTACAACATTGTCTTCCTTCATGGCTTCAAGAAACTCTTTCGGCTTCAGCCGTTTACCGGTGATTTGATTCGGGTCAATGTCAAGATCAAGATTCATTGTTACAATTTCCTTCTTCGGCCTGACAAACAGTTTTTTAAAAGCATGCCCGCTTGCTTTATCTATTTTGAAATCCATGTCTCTGAATCTCGGGTCCATTCTCATTGCAGAAATATAAGCATCAGTCTGCTCAACAGTACCTGATAGCGTTCCGTTAATTCCTTCTTCAGCAATAAGGATTCTTCCTTTTACACCCAATGATCTGCAGAACTTAAGATGCAGTCTGGCATAAGTTTCGTGATCCTCAATGTGTGTGTATTTGTAATAAAGTAAAATTCTGTATGGCAAATCGTTTTTCATGTCTTCAATTTATCAGTAATAGATTTTTGTATCAATTTAGAAATTTTTCGGTTCGATAGTATTTTCAGAAATGCTGCCTATCTGTCTTCATAAATGCCTTTCGATAATTGTGGAATTTGCTGACTTTTAGAAAATTTTTAAATTAATGAAATCTATTAAATTTTGAATTACTCCCCTCCGGCTTTTAAAAATGAAAAAGTACTGATAATATTGTTGTCATCAATTCCTATATTACTTCACTTATATACAAATGCGTTCGCGGGATACGGAATTTTTCGCGATGAATTATATTACATTGCCTGCAGCAAAAGTCTTGACCTTGGTTATGTTGATCAGCCGCCTTTATCTATATACATACTTTCACTAAACCGTTTGTTGTTCGGAGATTCAGTTTTTGCTTTAAGATTACTGCCTGCTGTAAATTCAGCACTGACAGTTTTATTCACCTGTCTTATGACCATCACGATGGCATCGCGCTCTTCGATGCCATCGCCTGCAGGAAAAGCCGCAGTCATTATCGCCGGTACTGCTTCAATTTTTGCACCGGTATATCTCGGAATGCACGGGTTTTATTCAATGAACTCATTTGACATTCTGCTTTGGACCGTGGCGTTTTATATCATAATACTCATCATAGAAAATAACACAACTTCCTGTTGGATACTCCCCGGATTCATACTGGGACTTGGCTTGCTTAACAAGATTAGTTTTCTCTGGCTTTGCTTCGGATTTTTTCTGGGAATATTAATTACTGATAAACGCAAAGTGCTTCTCACATATAAGCCGTATGTCTGCGCATTGATTGCTTTACTAATCTTCACTCCTTATATAATATGGAATTTCAATCATGACTTCGCTCACATTGAATTCATCCGTAATGCAACAAAAGGTAAATACTCTAATCTGAATGCAGAAGACTTTTTAAAAGGTCAGATATTAAACATGAATCCCGTTTCTTTACTTGTCTCGCTGCCCGGATTGTATTATTTCATGATTGATAAAAGCGGAAAGCAATTCAGGATCCTTGGAATAATTTTTATCACAACATTTTTAATCTTAATACTAAACAGCCACAGCAAAGCAGAATATCTCTCCCCTGCTTACACAGCTCTTTTTGCCGGAGGTGGAGTTTTTATTGAAAGAATTACAGCATTAAAATTCAGATGGCTGAGATATGCTTTGGTATCAGCAATTGTAATAATGGGTTTGATAATTACACCGCTTGCACTTCCGATCTTACCAGTTGAAAGTTATATCAAGTATGCGGACAAGCTTGGTTTTGCTCCTTCTACATCCGAGAACAACAAGCTTTCCGAACTTCCGCAACACTTTGCTGACATGTTTGGATGGGAAGAACTGGCGAAAAATGTTTCGGAGGTTTACCTTTCCATTCCGGAAAATGAAAGAAAAAATGTTCTCTTCTTTGGTAATAATTACGGAGAAGCAGGAGCAGTTGAATATTTCAGCAGGAAGTATCCGTTGCCTGATGCAATTTCAACTCACAACAATTACTGGCTATGGGGATATGGTAATAAGATAGATCCTGTTGTAATAATCCTTGGAGGGGATAAAGAAGATCATCTTAGAGTCTTTGAAGAAGTTCAGGAGGTGGGTTTACACACTGCAAAGTATTCAATGCCATATGAAAATAATTTACCGATATTCATTGCAAGAAAATTGAAAGTAGATATTAATAATGTCTGGAAAAGAAATAAGAATTATAGCTGAAAAAATTTTTTTACCACAGATATGTTTTAAAAAAAAATAACTCATTTTCATCAATATTTCAGACATTATAAATATGCTATAAGTAATAAACTACTTTCTGTAGCTCTGTAAATCAGTAATCTCTGTTGTAAATAATTAATTACAAATCGAATGAAACAATTAACTTCAGAAAAAGACGATCTAAAGATCAAACCATTTTCCTCTCCTGAAAAATGGGCAAAGTGGCTTGATAAGAATCATTCAAAATCAAAGGGCATATGGATAAGATTTTACAAGAAAGGTTCGGGAGTTAATACTGTCACTTACGCAGAAGCGCTGGATGAAGCTCTTTGTTACGGATGGATAGATGGGTTAATGAACAGGTATGATGATAAATCCTATTTGCAGAAATTTACACCGCGGAGACAGAAAAGCATCTGGTCTAAAAGAAACCGTCAGCATACTGAAAGACTTATCAGAGCAGGAAAGATGAAGGGAGCCGGATTGAAAGAAATCAATGCTGCAAAGTTAGACGGCAGGTGGGAAAGAGCTTACGATTCACCGGGAAATATGAAAGTGCCGGATGATTTCATTAAGGAACTTTCAAAGAATAAAAAAGCAAAAGCATTCTTCGATACATTGAACAAAACAAATCTTTACTCTATCGGCTGGAGACTTCAGACTGCAAAGACTCCTGAGGCACGCAGCAAATGGAAGGAGAAGATTTTATTAATGATGTCCGAAGGGAAAAAATTTCATTAAATATACCAAACCTGAGTTTTCTAATGAAAGTTTATATTCAATTGTAAATTAATCACTTCCATTTGCACGGAGTATTTCCGGTATTAGTAAGCGGCGCATTCAGTAAAGACAGATATGTATCGGTATTGTGATTAAATGCGACATAACATTCGTACTGATCGAGAGATCCTGACGGATATGTACAGTCCGGCGGAGTGGCAGTTGGTAAAGTATTCAGAAGACCTACCTGTTGATAAATCAGATCATAAGTTAAAAAATATGCCTGCATAGCAAGTATGACGGCGTCAACTTTATAAGGCAGAGTCGTCGGGAGCTGGTTAACAATTACCGATGTGAGATCACCATAAAAATACGGAACAAGGTCATTCGGATTCATTACCCTGTGGCTTTCAGCATTGGCAGCCCGGAAGATTGATGTATAGTGGTCAACAAATTGTTGATTTCCTGCGCTCGGTGCTGCAAATGTATAAGTCTTTAAGCTAAACTTTGATCCATATCCGACATCAAGAAACCACGCCGATAGAACTGTTGCGAGCATACCACCCAGGCTGTGACCTGTGATATACATCTTATATTTTATAGAGTCAGGGACCTGAATACCGTTTAAAAAAGTAATCAACGATTTCCCGGTTGATGAATCAATCATTCCCAATAAATAATTCAAACCGAACAAAGCACCGTGTGAAATTGAATCATCAGTACCTCCGTAAGGATAAGGATCAAATTCAATTGCTCCGAGATCCTCTTTCCAGTTAAACGGAAAGCACCAATCCGTTCCCCGGACAGCAATACAATAGCTCAAAGGTGTGGTAGAAGAATCAACCGCTGCATACATCATGTTTCCCTTGTCAGGAGACAGACACGGTCCCCATGCAAGCTCCCAATTACCTTGTGTAGCATAGCTGCTGTCGCTGAGTTGTATTATTAAAGAATCTTTCAGATAGGAAGTATTATTCTCGGCTGTGTAACTTAATGAAGCAAGTGTCATGCATAGTGAGGATTCATTATCCTGATAACCAAGAGTCAGAGAGTTAGAACCGGTTTCCGGATTTGTTGCAGTATCATCGCAGGAAGAAAAAATAAATAATATAAATACTGAAGTCAGATAAAAAAATTTTTTCATTAAAGGGAAATTTGTTTGAGTGTAATATAAATATTCATATTGTATTTTGCTTTGTAAAATTTTTTGTATTAACAATAATTCATTTACTATTCACCTATTTATCTTTAATTTAAGTTTGAACTTAAATTACAAATATGCCTACATTAAATAGTATTATTCGGGAAATAAGACAAATTCCAAACGAGAATCTCGAGGTGGTTTATAAATTCATTCAGTCATTAAATAAAAACACAAAGAAAAAAAATTCTTACAAAAAAGATTTGATGTCTTATAGGGTTCATGGAAAGATATGAGCAATGAGAATTTTAAAGATTTTGTTAGAGAAACTAATCGAACAAGAAAAAATCTTTTCTCAAGAAAAATTAGAATATGAATCAATATGTTTAACAAATAAAATTAATACAACTATGCTTAAAACTGTAAAAGCAAGAATAAATAAAAAAGGGGAAGTAAAATTATTGGAGCCTCTAAAAGTTGATAAGGAAACGAATGCAATTGTAACTATTTTCGATGATGAGATTGATTGGAACAAACCAATTCCTAATGAGACTGCATTGGTTAGTGAGGCAGCTCTTTCTAAATATTGGGATAGACCTGAGGAAGATGAAGCATGGAAAGATTTATAGCCGGTGACATCATAGCAATCAATTATCCCTTCACGGATTTATCTTCATTCAAATCAATACCTGCGTTAATAATTGCACAGGCAAATGAAATTGATTTTATTATTTGCCAAATTACAAGCCAGCAATACGAAGAAAAGATATCAATCAAAATAGATGATGAAGATTTGATTGAAGGAAAATTGAATAGGGAAAGTTTTATTCTACCTGCTAAACTTTTTACTTCTGATTCAAAATTATTTAAGTATAAAATTGGACAATTGAAAGTTGAAAAATTGAATATTGTAATTAATCATATTATTAAAATTTTAAAAGGTTAAGAATGAGATATTCATGGACAAAACTGGCACAAAGAAATCAATAAATTTAGAGGTGATAAAAATATTTGTTTTAAACTATTTTTACGAAATGGGATGAATAAAATAAACTAACCAACTAACATTTTAAACTTTCAAAACTTTCTTCTCACCTTCAAAATCAGCAATTACAAACACAACATCATCCTCACCCGGTCTTATAACATGCTTCCCCGTAAATCTCCCGAACGCCGGCAGTAACCCAACGCTTTTCCCGAAATAAAAACACGGAAGAGTCATTGCCTGTCTCGCTTTGCCCGAGATCCTCACAGCCGGATGTATGTGTCCGCATATTTTATAAAACCCGTTAACACTTTCCGAATGTCTGCTGTCATGTACCAAAATCAAATTATTCAATACTGCGATTTTTGAAATTTCAATATCGAGAGATTGATATACATTATCGGAAAGGATATCATGATTTCCTTTAATTAATTGTATTTGAATGTCTTTATTCTTAATCCTCCATTCTTCAAAAACTATCCAGTCAAAATTAAGCTTTGCATGTGAAAGATCCCCAAGCACTATCAATTTTTCTATTTCAAAATTTTTATCACTAAGCATGCTGTCAATAGTTTCAAGATCAACATACGCAAGCTCCTGAGGAACAGGTATCCCTGCATTCCTGAAATGACCAGTCTTTCCAAGATGAACATCCGCAAGTATAAGCGCTCTTTCTTTTTTATAATAAATTGCCTTCTCCGGAAGCAATGTCAGCTCTTCATTATAGATTCTGATATCCACTGTGTTTCTTTGTTTGTTCAATGTTAGTTTAAAAAATAAAAGTATAGCAATTGTTGATTTCAATTCTTATAGCTCATACCTCATACCTCATAGCTCATACCTCTGTCCCGTCCTAAAAAAAGTTGACAAAAAAAATAGCAAGACAAAATACTTGA
>CAYNTN010000171.1:0-8748 GCA_964399995.1 uncultured Ignavibacteriaceae bacterium | reverse complement strand
CAATAAATACTATGAATTTAAAACATTAGATGTTATTTTTGTAGAAGAAAATAATCAAATCATTGTAGTTACAGTAAAAGTTTATTATCATTAAAAATGAAAATTTATTATGACAGCGTTGTGGATGCTCTGTATATCGAACTCCGGTCTTTGAAAGAAGGTACAGCTGTATCGAAAGATTTAAACGATGAAATCACAGGCAACTTCGGACCGGACGGAAAAATAGCGGGCTTGGAAATATTAGATGCATCTAAGATTTTTGGAAATAACCTATTCAATATTTCTTTTGAAATTCCTCAGGCAGCTGTCAGGTTAAACAATCCGTAAATTCTAATCTAAAAGTGAAATCTGAATCTATAATCATCTTCAGGTATCCGTAAAAATCAATCCAATTTTATATTGCAAAAACGAATCCCGTGATGTATTTAACATTTATCTTAGAAATCATTTTATCATTTCATCATAGTTAAAACTATCTATAATCAAATTGCATGAATTAGTAACATATAAAGAATTGATTTCCCAAATTTTCTTTATCAGGGGAAAAAGGGTAATACTTGATTTTCATTTAGCAGCGTTATATGAAGTTGAGACCCGTTCATTAAAACAACAGGTTAAAAGAAATATTGATAGATTTCCGGATGATTTTATGTTCATACTAACAAAATCCGAATGGAATGAGGTTATCACAAATTGTGATAACCTCAAGTCTTACAAGTTTTCACCTTCGTTGCCTTTTGCTTTTACAGAACAAGGTTATCTATGCTATCAAGTGTTTTAAGAAGCAAGAAAGCAATCAGTGTAAACATTGGTATTATGAGAGCTTTCGTTAAAATGAGAGAATTGCTTGAAGAAAATAAAGAACTGCGAAAAAAATTAGATTCAATGGAAAAAAAATTTGACGGGCAATTCAAACTGGTATTTGATGCAATCAGAAAAATTATTATAGAAAAGGATAAACCTAAAAATCCAATTGGATTCCGGATAAATCCAAAGGAATAACAAAAACGTATTTCATATTCATCATTAATCACTGTCATTGATAGAAACAGAAGTAACAATAGTAAACAAAGCGGGGATGCACACGAGACCGGCATCTACAATAGTAAGAATTGCTGCGAAATACAAAGCTGATTTTTTTATTTCAAAAGACGGCTTTGAAGTCAACGGGAAAAGCATCATCGGCGTGATGACTCTCGCCGCTGAACAGGGTTCGACGCTCATGCTTAAATTCGAAGGTCCTGATGAGAAAGAGCTTGAAGATGAAATGGTAAAGTTTTTCAAAGAAGGTTTCGGAGAAATGTAATGGAAGATTCAATTCAAAATATTAAAACAAGAATATTCTCTTCGGATAAATTTTCCCGGCTGAAGGATCTCACTTCAGATAATTTCAGCAGGATAGTTTTGACAGGAGTCAGCGGTTCGCTGGCATCTTTCATAACTGATTTCATTTATAAAAATGTAAGCAATAAAATATTTTATGTCTCTCACGATAATGACCGGATCGTAAAATTAAAGGACGATATCGAACTGATCGATCCGATTGAAAACATTTCAATTTACTCCACTAAACTTTCCGACAGCGAGTCAACTTCAAAAATTCTGATTGACCTTTCCGAAGGGAAAGACTTCATTGTAATAGCAAACGCTTCCGAACTCGGAAATAAGATCATTTCAAAGGATAAATTCAAAGCTTCTATAATCGAACTGAAGAAAAAAGAAAATTACAGTTTCGATCAATTGCTGAATACACTTGAGAAGTACAATTTCAGCAGGAAAGATTTTGTAGATGAATCGGGTGATTTTTCCGTAAGAGGCGGGATCATAGATTTTTTTGCGGAGAATCTTGAAAGTCCGGTCAGGATAGAATTCTTCGGTGATACTATCGAATCAATTCGTGAATTCGATCTTAATTCACAAAGATCGGTGAGAGAGATTGATGCTGTAAAGATCGGAATTAATCTTAATGCGGATGAAGAGGAAATAAATTATGAGCCGGATGAAATTGTAATTAACTATATACCTGACGATGCAATTGTTATTATTGACGAACCGGAAATTACATTTAATGAAATCTCTGAAAACATAACAAAACATTTAACCAAGTTTAGAAAAATATATCTTGCTTCATTTGCAGGAGTGATCACAGATTACAATGATAACTTAGATTCCGAAAATTTTAAAATAATAAACTTTAATTCGAAGCCGCAGCCGGATTTTCATTCAAATCTTAAAGTCATCTACCAGAACCTTTTTGATAACATTAAAAAAGGTTATGAAGCATTCATACTTGCATCTGATGAACATCAGGCAAGCCGGATAAAGGAACTTATAGAAGATTTTGAAGATGAGAATATTATTGAACAGGATGAGAAGATACACTCTGAATCTGAAGAAGATGAAGAGGAAATTAAAAGTGATCCTGAATTCAGCATAAAAAATAAATTCAAAGTGATTCCCGAATCCATTCACAACGGATTTATTTTCAATGATGAAAAGATTTTGCTTTATACAGAGCATCAGATTTTCGGCAGATACTTTAAGCAGATAAAGAAGCGGAAGCTGAAATTCAAAGGGCTGACATTCACTGAATTAAAGGAATTGCAGTATGGTGATTATGTTGTTCACAGAGATTTCGGTATCGGTAAATATTCGGGATTGAAGAAGATTACGGTTGGAAATAATAATCAGGAAGTTGTAGTGCTGACATATCACGGAACAGACAAACTTTTTCTGAATCTCAACAATATTAATCTTATAAAAAAATATTCCGGCGCGGAAGGTCACGCACCGGCATTGACCAAGCTTGGTGGTGGCGAGTGGGATAAGATTAAAGCAAAAGCAAAGAAACAGGTAAAGGATATTGCAAGAGATCTCATCATACTTTATGCAAAGAGAAAATCTGAAATAGGATTTAGGTTTTCCGGTGATACACACTGGCAGAAGGAACTTGAAGCGAATTTTATGTATGAAGATACACCTGATCAGTTCAGAGCGACTGTCGAGACAAAAGAAGATATGGAAAAGGAAAATCCGATGGACAGATTGGTCTGCGGGGATGTTGGTTTTGGGAAGACGGAAGTTGCGGTCAGAGCGGCGTTCAAATCAGTAATGGATAATAAACAGGTCGCTGTGCTTGTACCGACAACGATACTTGCTGTTCAGCATTACAATACATTCAGGGACAGGCTCTCCCCTTTTGCAGTTGAAGTTGATAACATTACGAGATTAAAAAACTCAAAAGAGCAGAAGAATATTTTAGAAAGACTGACTGATGGAAAATTAAACATACTAATCGGCACTCACCGTATTTTATCAAAAGACATAAATTTCAAAGATCTGGGATTATTGATAATAGATGAGGAGCAGAGGTTCGGAGTGAAGGCAAAGGAAAAGCTGCGAAGCCTGAAGCCTAATGTTGATACGCTAACATTGACTGCAACACCGATTCCGAGAACACTGAATTTTTCATTACTCGGTGCGAGAGACTTATCGATTATAAATACACCTCCGAAGAACCGTAAGCCGATTGTTACAGAAATCATAAAATTAGACTGGACACAGATAGCCGGGATCATCAGACACGAACTCAACCGCGGCGGGCAGGTATATTTTGTAAATGATAAAATAAAAAATCTGCACACACTCGGTGATACAATTAAGACTTATGTACCCGAAGCAAAAATCGGAATTGCACACGGACAGATGGAAGGAAAAGATCTTGAAAACGTTGTAATTAATTTCATTGAAAAGAAACTGAACGTTCTTTTATGTACAAAGATAATCGAATCCGGACTTGACATTCCGAACGTGAATACGATTATTATAAATAACGCAAACATGTACGGACTTGCCGAGCTTTATCAGTTGAGAGGAAGAGTGGGTCGGAGCGAAGTACAGGCTTTTGCATATCTGATCTCACCTCCTGATGCAAAGCTCACAAGAATCGCAGTAAAGAGACTTCAGGCAATTGAAGAATTTACTGACCTAGGCTCGGGATTCAGTCTCGCTATGCGTGATATGGAGATACGCGGGGTAGGAAATTTATTAGGTAAGCAGCAAAGCGGATTTGTTCAGGAGGTAGGGTTTGATATGTTTATTAGCATAATAGAAGAAGCTGTACTTGAGCTGAAGGAAAATGAATTTAAAGATCTCTTTGCAAATGAGACATCGCTTCAGAAAATAAATGAAAGCATAAAGAAAAAAATAGAGGAGAAGAGTACTGTAATGGAGAATGATCTCAATGCATTGATACCGAAAGAATACATACAGAATGATACTGAACGGCTGAATATTTACAGGCGGTTATATGAGCTGAAGAATGAGGATGAATTAAAATCAGTAGCTGCTGAGCTTCAGGACAGATTCGGCGAATATCTCGATGATGTTTCGAATTTATTAAGAGTGATTGGAATAAAAATAAAAGCCACGCAACTCGGATTGGATAAAATTATTATTCGAAATAAGATACTATATCTGTATTTCCCGGACAGTAAAGAGCATAAGATTTTTGAAAGTTCATTTTATAAAAATATCATCAACGATATTTCAAATGACAGAAAGAAAAAATTTGTCATTGCCCCTGATAAAGAGAGATTAGTAATTGAAGTTACTCTGGACAGTAATAAAGATGAGAAGAGGTTGGAAGAGATTGAAAAGTTGATAGCTGATAACTAACTTAAACTTGAAAGGTTTATTATCCGGTCATTCGTTTTCTGTTCCTGTCAGACATAAACTGTCCCCTGCCAATGGTATTCACATTATCTAAAAAATCAATACGTGTATTGGATTTTGGAAACTGTCTTGAAGGAACGGGAACATTTAAAAATCTGCAAAGCGGATCCCAACCGGTTTTTGGATCAAAGATAAGTAACTGTTCTTTAGGGATTACGCTCAGCACTTCTTCCGTATGTCGATTAAATCTTTCTATTACTTTCTTTTTGTTTTTTAAATCATTACCAAACTCATATCGGGATAATCTCCTGTTATAAAATAAAACAGGGATTCTCTTACGGGCTTCAGGTGAAAAAGGAAGATGTATTGCAAGTTTTAATATGCGAAATGAATAAGGTTTGCTTGCCCAGAAAATAGTAGCCGATGCGCTTTCATACCATTCTTCAGGATCTCTTATTGAATGAATGACTTTTGCTTCCGGATAGTATTGTGTGATTTGTTTATAGTAGCGTGCAACAGGATAATCAACCGCTGCAGAATATCCTTTGAACAATTCATCCCAGTTGACTGACTCATTCCTTTCAGCCTTTTTAAAATATTTAAGTCCCTGGGGCTTTTGAAATAACTCCATCATGTGATAGCACTTTCCAAAACCGAGATGTTCGAGAGCCAGCTTTAATGAATGTGTGCCGGTTCTGCCTAAACCGGTGCCGATAACTTTTAACAATTAAAAATTAAGAATTAGGAATTAAGAATTAGGAATTAAAATTAATTATTAAGACTTATTAAGTCTCGTGTCTCGTGTCTCGCGTCTTGCGTCTTGCATCTCACGTCTCACGTCTTGCGTCTCACAGCGTAATCTTCCAGCTCTCCAGTTCATCGAGAATTTTATAATCAGTCAGATCATAATGAATCGGAGTAACTGATATATAATTATTTCTAATTGCAATCTCATCGAACTCGAGTGTTTCATCCATCACAGCCATTTTTCCCGTGAGCCAGAAATATTCTCTTCTGTTCGGATCCAAACGTGATTCATAATAATCATCCCAGTATGATTTACCCTGCTTAGTGATCAATACTCCTTTGATTTTACTTTTGTCAACGGGTGGAATGTTGACATTAAGGAGAGTTCCTCTCGGAAGTCCGTTCTTTAAAACAAACTTTGCTATCTTCGATGAAAATTTTGCAGCGAAAGAAAAATCATTATAAGTGAAACTTGCAAGAGACATTGCAATTGAAGGAATACCAAGTATCGTTCCTTCAGTAGCCGCCGAGACTGTACCGGAATATATAGTATTGATCGCAGTATTTGAACCGTGATTGATACCGGAAATAAGCAGATCAATTTTCTTCCCTTTTAATAAATTTCGCACAGCAAGTTTCACAGAATCAGCGGGAGTTCCTTCCACCGCAAACCCGTAAAAATTCTTATCAATTAAATTTCTTCTTGCCCTGATCGGATTTGCGATAGTAATGGAATGTCCTACTGCGCTTTGCTGTGTATGCGGAGCGACTACAAATACATCGGCAAACTTTCGTATCTCCCGCCATAGCGCCTTTATGCCGTCGGATTCTATCCCGTCATCATTGGAAATAAGAATTGTTGGTTTAGACATTTGTGTATTGAGTATTATTTATTGTGTTTTGTATGAACGGTATATGAACTATCAGCTATGAATTATAAACTATGAGTTATGAACTTTGAGCAATGAATTATAAACTATTAACTGCTAACTGTTAACTGTTAACTGCTAACTGTTTAAGTTTTTTCCAAATCATATCCTTCAGTTCTTTCAGATTTTCTCCGGTGACTGAAGAAATCAAAATCTTCTCTTCCTTCATTTTCATCTTCTCGAGTTTCGTCTTAAGCTCGTCCGGTATTACATCAATTTTTGTAAAACAAATTATCCTCGGTTTATCCGTCAGACCTGCTCCGTATTTTTTTAATTCTTTGGAAAGAGTATCGTAGTCTTTTAAAAAATCTTTTTTCAGCTTAGCTTCGGTAAGTTTTGTGGCATCTATCAAAAACAGCAGCAGCCGTGTTCTTTCAATATGTCGCAGAAACTGCAGTCCGAGTCCCTTACCGTCAGAAGCTCCTTCAATGATTCCGGGAATATCTGCAACGACAAATGAGTCATACTCACCGTACTTAACTATTCCCAGATTCGGAACAAGTGTGGTAAATTCATAATCAGCAATTTTGGGTCTCGCAGCTGAAATTTTCGAGATTAAAGTTGACTTACCTGCGTTTGGAAATCCAACGAGACCAACGTCGGCAATGAGCTTAAGTTCAACAAGTACCGTTTCTTCTTTTGCCTCTTCACCGGGCTGTGCAATTCTCGGTGCCTGATTAGTAGAATTTTTGAAATGTGTATTTCCTTTGCCCCCTCGTCCGCCTTTTAAAGCGACGTATTGCTGACCGTCATTAAGAAGTTCGGCAAGAATTTTTCCCGATTCAAAATTTTTGATTATGCTTCCGCAGGGTACAAGTATAATTTCATCCTTCCCGTTTTTTCCGGTTTTCAAAGCACCCTGACCGTGCTCACCTCGCTGCGCTCTGTAATGTGCTTTATATCGGAAGTCAATGAGAGTTGAAAGCTGGGAAGAAGCTTTGAATATAACGTCACCGCCTTTACCGCCATCACCGCCGTTCGGTCCTCCTTTGGGAACAAATTTTTCCCTCCGAAAACTTACACATCCGTTACCGCCTGCTCCAGATTTTATGTAAATCTTAGCGTAATCTAAAAACAAATTTTACTCCTTGCTTTGATAATACTCATTTAAAATATTGACGAATGA
Organism: uncultured Ignavibacteriaceae bacterium; assembly: GCA_964399995.1. Classification (GTDB taxonomy): domain Bacteria; phylum Bacteroidota; class Ignavibacteria; order Tepidaquicellales; family Tepidaquicellaceae; genus JAGPCH01. The sequence continues at coordinate 1,272 of CAYNTN010000171.1, read as the reverse complement.
AACTACATACTTATTATACAGATCCACATTATTTATCTGAAAAATATACTTAAGATGTTCCGATGCTTCCTTCCAGGTCCTGTAGTCTCTCAGCTTAGCAAAAGATTTTTCCCTGTAAATCAAATCAGACCGGTAAACTTTATTTAAAATTTTCTCAAGCTGCTTTTCACTGAAAAGACTTTTGAGCTTATCAACCTCCGGAGGCAGCTGAGTCTCTGAATTTTCAATTTCACTTGTTTCATTTAATTCACCGGCTGTGCTGATTAGTTGTGTTGAATATACATTATCGGATAAATCTTCTTTTTTATTCTTTACTAAAACATCATCCTTTATCAGCCCGGAGACTTTTGTCTCTACTTTCTTCTCATCATCTTTCTTAATTATGATATTTTTTATTTCAGAGATTTCGATTTTATCTTCGATAAGTTCATCTTCTTTAATTTCAATTTTTTCTTTTACGTCTTTTACTTCATAAGCAACGGTTTTCTTTGGTTCTGTTTCTTTGCTAATAACCGGGCTCTTTTCCTGCTGATCATACTTGCCGCTTAGAATCTTTATGATGTCTTTCAGGCTTAGTTCAGTTTCAGAGGAAATGTTTTTCACTGAACTGAATTTTTGCACCAATTCAGAAAATGATTTGTCCTCAAGAAAAATTTTTATGAAAGAATAAGGAATGGTTGATTCAAGATTGAAATTAGATTCCGAACCATACTTTAAAAGAAACACCTGCAGGAAAAAATTTTTGATCTTGGCATTATTAATTTCATTCAAAAGCTTTTCATAGATAGCCTGGTTTGCCTGATTGATCAGATATGTGACTTCATTTTTTGTTATGAATATCGGTGAATTGTCAGTAATAAAATCCTTAACGGCATCTGTATAGAAACTGTAAAAAGTAAACAGGGTTAATTTTTTTATGATCTCATTCGGAGGTCTTGATTCAAAATTATTAAACAGGAATGTCTGTAACGTCCATTTTGGTCTTATGGCATAGTTGAAATACAGCTTATTGGACTTGGAGATTTTAGAAGTAAGCTCTTCTAAGTCTGTCTTTTCATTGAATTCATAAATCAAATAGTTTTTTGTGAAATCTGACAGTTCAGATGTAAGAATGCTTTTCTTTGTTATGTTATCGCCTTCAGGAATTGAATCGAATAGATTCTTCAGGATAGAATTCTCAATGTCAATTTTATTGAGTACAAACTTTTCAAACATGTATTATTCTTTTGTTCTAATTTACTTTAATTAACTGTGTTAATAAATGGAATATTT
>CAYNTN010000170.1:0-8788 GCA_964399995.1 uncultured Ignavibacteriaceae bacterium | reverse complement strand
ACATGTCCGTCAATTTTAGTAGTGGAAGGGGATGATAAATTACCTTCAAACTTACATCCTTCACTGATTAATGTCAGGATTTTCTCCTGGGGAGTGTTATTAGGTTTAGAAGTTGTTTTGACTTCTTCACTGTAATTTTGTTCTTTTGATTTGTTTCCAAACATTTGGCTAAAATTTAATTTCATGATAAAGGGTTAATTGAGTCTGATGCAAAATAACAAAAATATAATTTAAACTCAATTAGCGAATGAAAACCCTTGCTAATAAAAAAACAAATCCAAAATCTTTTAACCATTTGTCAGAAAAAAATAGTGGAATAAAATATCTAGTCGGAATAGATTTTTACCTCAGCTTTGTAACCTGTTTTAATAAATGCTCTGTACATTCCTTCCGTATTAAAGAGCATTGAAATATTATTATTTTTATCTATTGCAATTAATCCGCCCTGACCATCCAATGAAATTAATTTTAGCTTTATTACAATATTTCCTGCCTCTTCCAATGTTAAATTTTTGTATTCCATAAGAGCTGATAAATCATAAGCGCTTACAGATCTAATAAAGTATTCACCATTTCCGGTGCAGGAGACTGCACAGGTTTTATTATTAGCATAAGTTCCGGCACCAATAATAGGACTGTCTCCTATTCTTCCGAATTTTTTATTTGTCATTCCACCTGTCGAAGTTGCCGCAGCTAAGTTTCCGTATTCATCGAGAGCGACAGCTCCTACTGTTCCGAATTTTTTTGCTGAATTTTCATCTGAATGATCAAGCTGAATTTTATCTTGCTCCTTAGCTTTTAGATATTGATCATACCTGAATTCGTCAAAGAAGTATTCGTCGGTTTCAAATTCGATATTAAATTTTCCTGCAAATTCCTCCGCTCCGTCACCGTTAAGATAGACAAATTCAGAATTGTCCATAATCTTCCGCGCAAGTATTACGGGATTTTTAATATTCTTCACTGAAGAAACACATCCCGCCTTTAATGTATTTCCGTCCATTATTGAAGCATCCATTTCATGACAGCCGGAGCTATTAAAAACAGAACCTTTTCCTGCATTGAAAAGAGGATTATTTTCAAGTATCTCAACTGATTTTTCAACAGCATCAACGGAAGTTTTACCCTGATTCAAATAGTTCCATCCTTCCAGCAGCGCTTCCTCTAGTGCTTTCCTGTAACCAACTTCTTTTTTGGGAGTCATATTAGACTTCAGTATTGTACCGGCGCCACCATGAATTGCGATACCAATTGACTTCATTGTTTTTTAAAAGCTATATGTAAATAAAAAAACCCTGTTAAAAATATTAACAAGGTTTGTAAAAATAGAATTATGTTAACCTTACTTTCTCTGAAATTTTTCTTCTTCCAAAGTGAAGATTAAAGAAATCAAATGACTGTTTCCCAGCTCCTCCAATCCGTCAAATTTAGAAAATGAGTAATCAATATTGATTTTAGGAAGCTTTACTCCGGCACCTAATGTTAGATTTCCAATATCATTATACCCGGTTCTTAGACTGATTAAATTTTTAAAAGTATATTCAAGTCCTGCATGCATATCGAAACTTACCGGACCAAGGTTGGCATTTGCGCTTTGCTGTCTGTTTTCAAACCTGATATCAAAATCAAGAACAGGTGTAATTGTTCCTTTAAGGAACTCCAGCTGATAAGCAGTACCGACTTTTGCTGTCGGTGTGATGACTTCTTTTTTACCCGTGGACCATGTAAGATAAGTTGTAGTAATATCCATTAAGTTAGCTCCGAGATAAAAATCGCCAAATGGATTATATGATGCTCCAACATCAAAACCCAAGCCCCAGGCTCCTGCTTCCGCCAAATTTTCTCTAATAATTTTCAGATTTGCACCATAAGTAAATTTCTCGGAAGGATGTTTTGCATAAGTAATATAAAGGGCATAGTTGGCAGCATTGAAATAAGTAATTCGTGAAGGGTCAATTCTTTCGCCTAACTCCTGCTCGTAAACGCCATTGCCATTTTCCTCAATTAATGCATTACGGGTATCTGCAATATCATCGACACCCATTCTTATCAGACTTAAACCAAGTGAAGAATTTTTTCCGAACGGAATACCTACTGCGCCGTAGTCATAGTTTACAAGATTTCCGAATTGTGCATCATGCATTAAGGCAAACTGCGGATAGTTTATTTTGGAAAGAGAACCCGGATTCCAATATCCGGCAGTTACATCGTTAACTAATGCAACGTATGCGCCTCCCATTCCTTTAGGACGTCCGCCTACGCCAATGTTTAAAAATTCACCTGCATATTTATTGCCGCTTCCCTGTGAAAAACCATCTTGCAGCATAATTAATGAGATTAGAGCCAGAAGACCCAGCTTAGATTTAAAAGAAGTCATAGTTTGAATTTGGTTTACTTAATTTGATTAACTTAGTAAACTATTTTATCATTATTCCCGAAAAAAATTTCTTCAATAATGATTATTTTAATTCGTTAAGTCAATACAATAATTATTTAATTTAATGATTTATTTAACAGATTATTAAATAGGGAATTTTGAAATCCGGAACATCAGATACAACTGAACATAGATTAATAAAATTTCTTATAAAGGATTATTTAAAGCAGAAGAACCCGCGGGGATTTAATTTGGATTTTGCATTCTGTAAATTAGTTTTATATCCTTTACCCATTAAACAATTATTTGATTTATAACTTGTACGGAACATTTTCGAATACATTAGCATTTCTTATATAAAGTTAAAAATGTATTTTCAATAAAATAAAATATTTAAGCAAATGATTAACAAAAAATTTATCCTTCCGATTTCAATTTTACTCATCGCCATTGGAATTATGGTGGGAATGAAAATTCAGAATGCAGTTTCTGACGATAAAATTTCATCACAGGTAAAAAAATTCAATGATGCTCTTACAGTTACTTCACGTTATTATGTGGATGATGTGGATTCGCAGAAGCTGACCGAAGATGCAATTAAAGGAATGCTGGAAGGACTTGATCCTCATTCCGTATATATCAGTTCAGATCAGTTAAAAAGAGTGAATGAAGATTTTCAGGGAAGTTTTGAGGGAATTGGAGTAGAATTCGATATAATAAACGATACACTCACAATAGTGTCACCGATAAGCGGAGGACCTTCTGAAAAATTAGGGATTTTAGCAGGTGATAAGATAGTAAAAATTGACGGAGTCAGCGCAGTTAAAATTGCCAGAGATGATGTTCCCAAGAAACTAAAAGGTCCAAAAGGAACAAAAGTCATTGTCACAATAATGAGAGCCGGTTTAAATGATCCTCTTGAATTCGAAATTACAAGGGATAAAATTCCAATTTACAGTGTAGATGCATCATTTATGTATAATGATGAAATTGGATACGTAAAAGTTTCGAGATTTGCGGGTACAACTTACGATGAATTTATGAAAGCTATGGGTGAACTCAGCAATCAGGGAATGAAGAAAGTTATTCTGGATTTAAGAGGGGATCCGGGAGGTTATTTGGATCAGGCTTTTAAAATGGCAAGTGAATTCATTCCCAAAGGTCAAAAAATTGTTTACACAAAAAGCAGGATCTCGGATTTTAATGAAGAATATATTTCCTCAGGAGGCATGTACACAGATATACCGCTTGTAGTACTTGTAAACGGAGGATCTGCATCAGCCAGTGAAATTGTATCCGGGGCTGTTCAGGACTGGGACAGAGGGCTGATAGTCGGAGAAACAACATTTGGAAAAGGGCTTGTGCAAAGACAGTTTGATCTGCCGGACGGTTCTGCATTCAGAGTAACAACTGCAAGATATTATACTCCTTCAGGAAGACTTATACAGAAACCTTATGAGGGAAGTAAATATGTAAACAGCAATACAACTGAACAAGAAGGGCTTAACATCGAACATAAGAACGATACACAGGATACTTCAAGACCTGTTTTTACAACACCTGCAGGGAGAACGGTATTTGGTGGAGGTGGAATTACACCTGATTACGTGATTAAATTGGATACTCTTACAAATTATTCGGTTCAGTTAAGAAGATTAAACCTGTTTTATATAGTAGCGGAAAGATTCATGTCAAATAACAGAAAAAATGTTGAAGCAATGTACAAATCACCGCAGGAATTCAGAGACGGATTCAATATAGATGACAACATGCTTTCCGAATTGAAGGAAATGGCTTCGGAGAAAAATGTATCTTTCAATGAAGATGAATATAATAAGGATTTGGACTTTATAAAAACTTCCATCAAATTTCAGATAGCAAGAGATATTTGGGGAAATAACGGAAGTTACATGGTATGGGTAAACAACGATGAACAGTTTTTAAAAGCTGCTACACTTTTTGATGATGCAACAAAGCTGGCAAAGTTAAAACAATAAAAAATAGTGGTTTCACAAAATCCCAGAATGAGTTTTTTAGTATTTGTTCTAATACTGTTATTCAATACTAAAAATACTCATTCACAGGGAAGTGTATTGGAAGTTGGGGAAGAATTAAAGTATGAGCTTTCGTTTGGTTTTATTAAGCTTGGTTATATAAAATACATTTTATCGAATTCCCACAAAGAGGGTAAAAAAACTGTTTACAATTCGAAATTGGAAATCAAAAGCTACCCGGAAATTCCTTTCGTATCAATTAATCAGATATTCGAATCCGAAATGACATTTTCTGAAGGGGAATTGATTTCGGAAAAATTCTACGAGACAAATTTTAAGAATAAATTAATTTTGAGGACTGATTATGATTTCAACTACAAAAAGAGCTATGTAAAAGTTAATAAGGAAACTAACGGTTTGTCCGAAATAGATGCTAAAATCCCCTTAAAGAAAAATGTAAAATACCGTGATGAAATTTCCTGGCAGTATGAATATCGTTTAAATTCCTTCACGAACAAGAACTATAACATACCTGTATTTGCAAATGAGGATGAGTCATCTGTCAGATATTCATTTAACTCAAACAAAACAGTTGTAAATATAGAGAAATATGATTATGATATTTCGGTTATTAAGCTTGAAGGAATTTCTGATTACAGCGGGCTTTTTGGATTCAAAGGTGAATTTTTAATTTTACTTTCAGATGATAAAGAGCGTGTTCCGATAAAAGCTTACTTCAACTCTTCGCTCGGAAATGTGGTTTGTGAATTAATCGATTACAAAAAGAAACTATGGAAACCACCTGCATTTATAAAGTGACCAACATGCAAACTATTATAAAAAGATTGACATTGATTGTATTATTCCTGATATCGATCAGCACAATCGCTTTCCCTCAAAGTAAAGTTTTGGCTGAAGGTGAGGAACTCACCTATATTGTTTACTATGGATTCATTAAACTTGGTGAAGTAAAAATGAAAGTGACCGGGAAAAAAACCGAAAATGAAATGATTGTTTACAGTTCAAAGTCTACAATGAAATCTTACAGCGGAATTCCCTTTGTCAGTCTGAACAGTATCTTTGAGTCCGATATGGTCTTTGACGGTAAGGAAGTTTTTTCAAATAGATTTAAAGCAATTGAATACAAGGAGGAGTCTACTGTAATTACAGAATATAAATTTAATTACGATTCGAATTTTGTTCACGTTTATAAGAATAATGGAGGAAAGGTAGAGCGTGATGAAAGGATAGGTTTTAATGATAACATAAAATTCCAGGATGGCCTTTCTTTGTTTTACAATGCACGACTTAATTCTTTTTCATCCGAAAATTTTCTTGTTCCTGTATTTATTAATGAGACTGAAACATCTGTAAATTACTTTTTTGCCTCAAAAGCTGACGAAATTTCTATTTCATTATTTGACGATGATGTTAATTCGGTTAGATGTGACGGAACAGCAAACTTTACCGGAGTCTTTGGATTGACAGGGGAGTTTGCAGGATGGTTTTCATATGATGAATTCAGGATTCCCTTAAAATCTCAGCTGAATGTAATAATTGGAAACGTGACACTTGAATTGGATTCATACAAGCGAATCGGCTGGAAACAAAATTAATTATATAAAGTGAAGTGCAAAACAGAAAGTTTCGGAGTTTAAATATTATTTAATTGAAAAGTAGTTTAAATTTCGGTATTTTGCACTAAATATAAAAATCACTCATGAAATTTTTAAAAAAATATCTGATATTTCTTTTTTTTATTGCTTATTCTGCATCGTTCGCACAGGATGCTCAGGAAATAATTAGAAATGTTCAGTCGAAATACGAAAATATTACTGATGCAAAAGCAACATTTACACAAACTTTAAAAGGTTCCGGCGGTAAAGCGAATTCTTCTTCAGGAGTAATTTACATCAAAAAAAATGATAAATACAGGATTGAAGCTGCAGGACAAATTATCATTACGGACGGAACAACTTCATGGTCATACTCACCCAAGAGAAAACAGGTTATAATTGATAACTACAGTGACAACGGAAATTCATTTTCACCGAATAAATTCCTTTTCAATTATCCGGAAAATTTTTATTCGGATCTTGAAGGCGAAGAGAATGTCGGCGGTGTAGATTGCTTTGTAATTAAATTAACTCCAAGGAACCCGGGGTCAGTGAGATCTGCAAAAATCTGGATTGATAAAAATGAGGACCTCATTCGTAAGATTAATATTGTGACGAATGAATCAACGAATACATATTCTCTTAAGGATATTTCTCTTGACGAGGGTATAAGTTCATCAAAGTTTAGTTTTTCTCCTCCGGAAGGGGTTGAAGTTATAGATCTCAGATAAAATTAAATTAATAATTATTATTAATTAATAAGTTAAACACATTTTAATCTGTGTTTAACTTTTTTTTTAAAATATTGAAAGTTCAGTTAAAAAAAACCCTTAAAACGGTCTTCTTAATTTCATTAGCAATCTTTTTCCTGTATCTGGCTTTCCGGGGAAATGATTTTAATGAACTGTTTATTGTATTAAAAAATGCTAATTATTTTTATGCAATTGCGGGTGCTTTTTCAGGAGTTATAATTGGAGGTTATTTCCGGGCACTGAGATGGCGTTACTTTTTAAATCCGTTAAAGCAAGATATTGGAATACAGATACTCTTTTCATCTCTTATGGTTGGGTATATGATGAACAGCATCATACCAAGAGCCGGTGAGGTATACAGACCGGTTCTACTTGCAAACAAAGAAAAAATTTCAAAAGCCTCGGCTTTCGGAACTATACTGGTGGAAAGAGTTTTCGACATTCTGACTTTATTTATTTCTTTTGGGATTTGTATGATATTTTATAAAAACAAATTATCATCAGCTTTTGAGCAGTACAACCTGGAGACAATTTCAATTTATGCATCGGCTATTACTTTAGCATTCGTTGCAATAATTTTTTTAATAATATTCAATCTTGAGAAAGCAGAGATAATAATTGAAAAAATCACTAGGAAACTTTTACCTGAAAAGTATCACCTGAAAGTTCATAATATGTTCATTTCTTTGATAAACGGATTTCTTTTTATCAGATATCCGAAGTATTATATCCAAATCTTTTTAACTTCGGTTTTATTATGGTTCTCATATATTTTCTCCGTTTACCTGACATTTATTGCATTCAATATAAATCTCAATCTGTTCGATGCAAATTTAGTTTTGACAATGGTGACTTTTGCAATGACAATACCTCTCCCGGCTAACTCAGCAGGAATTTTTCATTTATTCTGCACTGTAACACTGGTAAATGTTTTTGGTATTGATAAAGAATCTGCTTTCGGATTTGCAACTGTAAACCATCTCCTGGGACTGCTTGGAGTAATACTGGTCGGAGCATTTTACTTTGTCAAAGAAAACCTGAGCTTCAAGCAGGCGCAGCAACTGAAAGAAACCAACATGGTTTCAGAGAAATAGATCTCAGGCAGTTTCTTCAGCATTCAATTTGTTTTCCTTACGGTGTTTAAGATAACCAATAAAAATCGGAAGAACTGACAGAAGTATAACCCCGATAATTACATATTCAAAATTCTTTTTCACAAACGGAATATTTCCGAAAAAGTATCCTGCCAGAGTCATTGACAAGACCCAGAACAATCCTCCAAAGATATTAAAAGAAACAAATTTTCTATAATTCATATTTGCAACACCTGCAACAATAGGTGCAAAAGTCCTTGCGAACGGGACAAATCTTGCATAGATAATTGCTTTACCTCCGTACTTTTCATAAAAATGATTCGCTTTTATGAGATGATCTTTTGCGAAGAAACGCGATTTTTCCCGTTTAAATATTTTGGGTCCGGTCTTTCTTCCGAATATATACCCGACCTGATCCCCAACTATTGCTGCAATGATCAGTGTGATATTTAAAACATAAATATCTAGATAACCCTGAGCGGCTATTAAACCGGCCGTTATCAGCAATGAATCACCGGGAAGGAAGAATCCGATCAGTAAACCAGTCTCTGCAAAGACAATGATTATTAATACAGTCAGACCGCCCCATTTAATTAGCTCCTCAAGATTGCCTAACTTGTTGAAAAATTCTGTTATGACTTCCATTAAACTATTTTATTTTATAATGCAGCCAATTTAATAATATTGAAGACAATATTAGTGATAAAAACAAATCACTCTTTGCAATGAACAATAAACAATAAACAATGAACAATGAATAATGAATAATGAATAATGAATAATGAATAATGAATAATGTACCTCGAATTAACCCATGGTTACATTAATATGAGTCAATGCGTGTTTCAATCATAGTAATTGTAATTACAAATGTAAAAAATTATATTTACAAACTTTACGAACTTTACGAACTTTACGAACTTTACAAACTTTACAAACTTTACAAACTTTACAA
>CAYNTN010000169.1:0-8871 GCA_964399995.1 uncultured Ignavibacteriaceae bacterium | reverse complement strand
AACTATTAACTATTAACTATTAACTATTAACTATTAACTATTAACTATTAACTATTAACTCATGAAAACACTATTCATCTTATTATTCTTAGCTACAGGTATTTTCTTAAATGAAACCTATTCACAAGTTTACTGGAGCAGGACAGCCTCATTTGCCGGCAATAGTTCAAGCTATGTTTCTGTTCCAAACTCATCGACAATAAACATCACAGGTAGTTTTTCGATTGAAATGTGGGTAAACCCGGCATCTTTATCCGGTGCTTCGAAAGGATTAATAGCAAAAGGCGGTGCACTCGGGACATCATTGCGATATGCAATCAGACTAAATACAAACGGTAGAATTTCATTATTAACGAACGGCGCTTCGCGACTTACAAGCAGAGTCTCAACTCCTCTTGCGGTAAATCAATGGACGCATATTGCCGGAACACACAACTCTTCTACAGGAGCTTTCAGTATTTACATTAATGGTTTGCTGGATACAACTGCAGTAGTAGCAGGAGCTGTTCCATTGACAAATACAGATTCTTTGTTCATAGGGATCAGCGGAGGATCGACTCCTTTCAATGGTCAGCTTGATGAAGTAAGATTATGGAACCGGCTCTTAACTCCGACTGAAGTGAACCAGTACATGAGAACTACACTCGGTACTTCAAGCGGAATTTACACCGGACTTGTAATGTCAATTGCATTTCAGGGTGAACATACAAATGTAAACGAATTAAAAGACATGTCGGGAAACGGTAATGACGCATTCAACAGGAATGCATTAATAACTTCTCCCTTTGGAAGCCTTGCTAAAGGACCGTTTTACCGTCCTCTGCAAACAATTTCACAAAATGAATGTCTTGAACTTGACGGCAATGAAGATTATCTGTCTGCAAAAGATACAAGCACTTTGAATCTTGATACTGCCATCACTCTCGAATGCTGGGTTTATCCCAGGTCTACTACACCGTGCAGATTAATTTCGAAAGGTACTAATTACGCACTTGTATATTCTAACACCAACTTTAATGCACTCATAAACAACGTTGTTTTTTTTTCGGATGTTACACTCACACTTAATCAGTGGTCTTACCTTGCATTTACTTACAGATCAAACGGTGAGTATAAATTTTATTTAAACGGTCTTCTTGTGAAATCGAGTTCGGTCGCTCCGGCAGCAATAAATATTACAGCAGATTCTTTCTTTGTTGGCGGAGGTCCGGCAGGTATCGGAGATCTGAACGGGTTTCTTGACGAAGTAAGAATTACAAATAAAGCAAAAACCCAGGAAGAAATTTTTGTTGCAAATTATGCATCGTTCGATTTTGAAAATGACCCGAATTTCATACAGAAGAACATTAACTACAGCTTTGACGGTAATACGCTTGATAATATTGGAGACGGCGGCCCGCGTCTGATTCTAAGGAATAATGCAAGGTTCAGCCATCCCGGACAGATATCAAATCAACCTGTCTCCCCAATTAATCAGGATGATGAAAGAATGTTTACTAAAGGGTTTTATGTAAAGACATCCAATAAGAGAATTCCTTCCTCAGGAACAACCGGTTCTATTACAGACAGTCTTAACATAAATCTCAATGCTTCAATTTCAGATATTAATTTTTTTGTTGCATTAAATCATACAGAATCATCGGATCTAGATATACTGTTAATTGCACCTAACGGAGATTCGGTAAATGTATTTGGAAACAAATCAACCAATTCACAGGATGATAATGTTATTACCGTGTTCGATGACGATGCTGACAGTGCTCTCATTGACGGCAGATACGCTTCATTTTACTGCAAACTCAAACCTGAAAACGGAATGAACTCTTCTTTCTCAGGGGTCAATTCAAAAGGGTTCTGGAAAATTAAAGTGAGAGATGAGGTGTCTTCTAACACAGGATTCCTTTATTCATGGGGAATTCAGGTCAATGAGAGTCAGATAAGAGCAAAAAACTTAAACTTAAAAGCACTGATTCAGGGATTTTATGATTCGACTTCAAACGTAATGACAACGGATACATTATCAGCAAACATTATCGGTACAAGTATTGACGTAACAGACAAAGCCGTAATTGATAAGGATGGTAATTGCTATTTCAGCTTTAACCCAAATGGATTATTAACTAATGAAAGACCTTTCCTTCTTCGTGTCACACACAGAAATTCGATTGAAACCTGGAATGATCAGAGTTTCAGATTTACAAATGCTGAAGCTAATATTGATTTTATGAATCTTGAAGATATGGTACTAGCAGAAAATGTTATTCTTGTTGACAATTCACCTTTGAGATATGCTATATACGGAGGCGATATAGATCAGAATGATGTTGTTGATCTCAATGATGTACTTACAGTCTTTAACAGCGCTGCAGATTTTGTAACAGGTTACAATCAGTCAGATGTTACCGGAGACAATACAGTCGATCTTGCTGATGTGGTTTTGGTATTTAATAATTCAAATAATTTTGTCAGGGCTTTTGTTCCTTAGCAAGCTCTTTTACTTTCTCCATAAGCCAGATATTATTGATAAAATCCTTTTTAGAGATTTCAGAAAGCAATATATCTACTTTATGGAGTTTATGATGCTCACGAATCCTGATTAATTTATCCATAGAGTTGAGAAACAGGTTATGCGAATTGATATCTTTTTTCTTCAATGTCCTGTTTTTGGAAAGGTACATTCTGTAGGCTGAGATAAAATTAATAAGGCTCTGGAACTGACATGTTTCATAATATATTCTCGCGGTCAGATTCTTAACCTGCAGATTGTAAAAATTATCTTCATACTTTACTGAAGCCGCATAAGAAAGAGATCTGTCATAATCTCTTGTCTCGAAATAATACATAGCCATAGCAAGATTAACAGTGCTTTCCTTGTAAACGGGAACAAGGAGAGACTGGTAATTATTTATGAAATTAAATATCCAATCGTATTCTTTAATCTTCAATCCGGATTTGACAAGATTAAGAAAAAACATATTCTTTATTGTATTTTCCATCAGCAGATTTCTTTCTATGATTTCTTTTCGAAGCTGAAATAATTCCGAATTGGTTTTGATCTCTTTTGTCGAGTGTGCAGTCTTAATGTAATTGATAAGGTAAAGGTACTTATTATAAAGCTCTTCCTTTTTTAAAAGATACCCGAACCTGCTGAGGAGCATTTTAAGTTTTGAATAATACTTTTCATTACCTGTCTGCTCAAGCTTTAATCCGTAATAGTAAATCTGAATCTGAGGCATCTGAATAATTTCAGCAGGTGTCTTTTTCATTATCAGATCAATGAATGATTCGTCTGTATACTGTTTATTGTCTAAGCCCAGGACTTTGCACTGATATAGAATATAGTTTTGCAGTTCAAGGAATTTAATTATAAAGTAAGTGAGAAAACTTTTTTCCGCCTGTGTAATATCTTCTTTGGAAAACTTATTTATGATACTGTTATAAGTATCTTTCTGCTGATACAGTTCAAACCGGCTGAAATAAAAATTAATATCCTTGTGCCCGGAAGAATCAAGCATTTCCATACCTTCATAGAAATTTTTGCCAAACAGCGATAAAATTTTTTTGTGATTAAGTTCCGATAGAAGATGTCTTTTCACTGCGAATACATCTCTGGAATAATTAATAAAAGAAAGGAAATCTTCCGCCTGACTCAACAGTAAAGAATTTAAATTCCTGAATATCTCGTCGTTATATTTTTTTCCCGGAAATAATTTTTTAAATACTTTTTCCTTTGTAAGATTGGGATTCTCAAAATCAGGATAATATTTCTTATAGACTTCGAGCAAGTCTGAAATAATTTTTCTCTTATTAAATAACGGAGAATTTAAGTAGTCGCTGAATTTTTTTAATTCATCCTTGGATAACTCATGAATAATATCCAGGATTTTTAACTTAATCATTATTTTTGACAATTAAAAAACGGAGATAAAAATTAACTATAAATACCAGCCATAATCCAGATACAATCAAATTCGCAAAATTCCTCAATTGCTGACTAAAATTAAACATTTTATTCTATTAATGAAATAATGATTGACTGAAATGATATCACAAAATCGAAATTGTTTGATTGAACGGCATGAAGATATCTCCCTATTTTTGTATAGAAAATTTCTTAAAACATAAACTTAAGGAGATATCAAAATGAAAAACCCAATTTACAAACTCGAAGTTTTAATCTTTACTCTCTTTCTCTTATCTTTTACACAAAGTACTTTCAGCCAGTATCAGGAACGTTCTTATGACGTTAAATGCGGAGCAGTTTCAGGCACTGAATACGGAAGATCAATTATTAACAGAGTTGATAACGGTTATGCAATTGCCGGATACTCATACAATCCTGTTTGCGGTATTGGTCCTTTTGACTGGCTTTTCCTTAAAATAAAACCTACCGGAGTTTATGAGTCGGTAAGATTGCTCGGAACTGTCTCTGATGACAAATGCTATTCGCTTGCTCAGACTTTTAATGACACCGGTTATGTACTAGCCGGCAATATGTTTACCGCTTCCAAACAACGGGCAACATATGTAAAGCTAAGCAAATCATCGGCATTGTTATATTCAAACAGATTGGATGATACTTTAAACAGCCAGTATATGCAGGTAATTGTTGATCCGAATAAGAACTTAGGCTTGACTGGCTGGGATGAAAAAGATGTTTACGGCAAACTCAGAAATAAATTACTTGTAACACAATATGATCCAAATGGGGCAAAGAACTGGGCGTATAGATACAATTCGCATGTAACAGCAGCACTTGAAAGCAAATCAACTGAAGAAGCTTATTCAATCTGTTTTCAATCAAGCGGAGGAACGGGTTACGGTGTTGCAGCGAGAACAAATTATTTTTCGGGCACGGCAGGGATTTGGGATATCCTCGTTGTAAAACTTTCTTACACAGGCTCAGTCATCTGGAAAAAAGTCTACAAATTTAATTTACCATCTCTTAATTATTATCCATCTACTGAGCCGAGAAAGATAATTCCAATGTCGGACGGAGGTTTTGTAATAGTCGGATTCACAAATGCATTTGTTCAGACCGAGAAAGATATAATAGTATTCAGAGTTAATCCTGTAGGAGCATTAATGTGGTCGAAAACATACGGAAGCACGGCATTCATAGAAGAAGGCAATTCAATTGTACTTGACGGAGCATATCTGGTAATCACCGGTTCAAGAAGAAGATCTACAACTTCAAATAATGCATTGCTCATGAAGATCCCGGTAACCGGCGCTGCTCCAATATGGACAAGAATATGGGATACTGCTACTCCGGAAACTGATGCCGGTTTTGATCTTGTCAAATCAACTATCGGTGCTACTGACGGATATGCCATAACCGGTGAGACATACAGAGGAACAAATTCTTTCGACCCGTTTCTTTGGAGAACAAATGTAAACGGTATTATTCCCGTAATGCATTGCGAAGACTCGACTGTTCTTCAGGTGTATAATAATTCCATAAAACTTGATTCATTTCTGCTCTACAGAACAAAGCTGCCAGACAAACAATGGACACCAAGCATAATTACACCGACAATGAACACCAACACAATTTGTCTCGGGACAACAGACGATCCGACAGGAATGGAAGAAGACAATAACATAAATGAAATAACTGAATTTAGTTTAAGTCAGAATTATCCGAATCCTTTCAACCCGTCAACAACAATAAAGTATGATATTCCTGAAGCTGCTTTTGTATCAATTAAAATCTATGATATCAGCGGTAAAGAGATATATAATTTGGTAAATGAAAATAAGAATTACGGTAGATATGAAATTAAATTCAACGGAAGTAACTTATCAACAGGAGTCTATTATTACAAACTTACGGCAGGGAATTTCACGGAAATCCGGAAAATGATTTTACTTAAATAAATTTACAGGATAATTCAATAGAAACTTCCGGGGTCTGACAGGCTTCGGAAGTTTCAGCATTAGATTTATTTTTAACTTTAATTATACAGCATCATAAGTTTAATTTTATTACAATGGTTTTTAAAATTTATATTAAGGAAGATTTATTATGAGAAAAAAATTATTAATATTATCAGCTTTCACAATACTGTCAACTTTATTTTTCTTTGATAATGCAAAAGCGTTTTTATTCTGGAATCAGGCGTGCAACTTCTCCGGTTCAACTGTTAGTTATATTGCTTTTAAAGATTCAGCATCTCTTGATATCACATCGAGTTTTACAATCGAAACCTGGATTAATCCTGTAAATACAGCTTCTCCATCTTTCCAGATCATCCTTGAAAAAAGGACCGGTACTTTAGCTAATGGATATACATTGTATTTGAGCAACGGCAAAGTTGCAATAAGGACAAACATGAATACGCGTCTGACCGGAAAAACTGTGATTCCGAATAATGCCTGGACTCACATTGCCGGAGTTTACAATGCAAGCTCAAATTTATTCAGCATTTACATCAACGGTAATCTTGACACAAGTGCTGTCGTATCAGCAGCAGCTCCGGTTTCAAATTCGGATTCACTCCGAATCGGGAAAGGAAATGCAAACAGTCCTTTTGCTGGATTCATGGATGAGCTTAGAGTCTGGGCTAAAGCAAACAGCCAGCAGGAAATTTCTCAATACAAGAGAACTTCTCTTGCAGTTAATACCGGAGTTTATTCACAGCTTGTTCTTTCGCTTACATTTCAGGATAAAGAATCAACAGGCACGGATTTTGTTTTGTTTGACTGGAGCGGCAATAACGGCACAGGGAGAAACAACAGTGTTACCGGGCTTGATTTGGGAAACAGACCATCAGTGACTGTTTCACCGAATGAAAGTGCCGAGCTCGACGGAATTGATGATTATCTGACAGGTCCAGACAATTCTAATGTTAGCCCTACATCGGCAGTTACAATCGAAGCATGGATTTTACCGAGAGTACTGGCTGGAACGCAAATAATTGTTCATAAAGGTCAACCCACCGGCACAGGCATTAATTATAGTTTAAGATTATCCGGCGCAACTTTATATGCTGTTATAAATGGTAACATGAATTTCCTGTCGGCTCAGATGCTGGTTCCCGGTGAGTGGACAAATGTGGCATTTACTTATATCGGCTCTTCAGGAAAATATTTTTTCTATGTTAACGGTTCAAAAACCGGAGAAGGAGTTACAGCGGCAGGTTTGATCAACAACGGCTCAGAAAATTTATTCATTGGAAGTAACGGCACATCCGGCAGTAATTTTAACGGATTCATTGACGAGATTAGGATTTCAAACTATTCTAAAACCGAACTGGAAATTCAGAGATTTTTATACCAGTCTATTGACAATGCAAATGAACCGAATTCAAACGCTGTGAATGTCGTCTATAATTTAGATGGTTATTCGCTGGATAACTCTGACGATGGACCGGGATTAAGTTTTGTCAATGGAGCGAGGTTTAGTCATCCGGGCTCAATTGACAATCAGCCGGTTTCACCTCTAATTCGCATGGATACTCTCTTTTTTTCAGACGGTTATAATCTGAAAGTTTCAAATAAAATTATTCCCGGTGCTTCAAATGCAACTATTGACTCATTTAAGGTTAATCTTGATACGATAATAAATGACGTAAACATCTTTGTTGCAATTAATCACACAAGAGAAGAAAACCTTACGGTAGTGCTGGAAGCACCTAACGGATTGCAGCAGGTTTTATTCTTAAACAACCAGCTTGTTCAGAATTCAGATAACATGATTACAATATTCGATGAACAGGCTGACAACAGTGTTTCAAATAACGGAAGATATGTTTCATATGCTCCGCTGATAAAACCAATAGGAAACCTTGGCTCATTGGCAGGGATTAAAACAGCCGGATTCTGGAAACTGAAAATTTTTGACACGGGTGTTTCCGGAACGGGTAAATTATGTTCGTGGGGAATTCAATTCAATGAAGTATCGGAAAAAATTCCTTCGCTTGGTCTCAGGGTTTTTATGGAAGGTTTTTACAGACCGGTGGATACATGTGTAGCGGATACTTTAAAAGTTCATCTGCGGGAAGATCTTGCACCTTATCTCGACGTTGGCATTCAGGATGAAACTCCGGATGAAGACAATATTGCTCTCATTAATTTTACCGATGCAAATTTTACTGATAGCTATTATATAGAAGTTGAGCACAGAAATTCAATTGAAACCTGGAGCACAAATCCGGTTTCATTTGATTTCTTCAGCGGTAATCTGGATTATGATTTTACAATAAGTCAGGATGCCGCGTTCGGATCCAATCAGGTTCAGGTTGAGGACGTTCCGGAAAGGTACGCAATATTCAGCGGCGATATAGACCAGAATGATTTGATAGATCTGAATGATGTTCTTCTCGCATTTAATGACGCTTCGGCTTTTATTGCAGGATATGTTGCATCCGATGTTAATGGAGATGATTTGGTCGATCTGACTGATATCATCATTACAAGCAACAACTCAAATAATTTTGTTGTGGTTATCCGTCCATGACTTACGGAGGGTTATTCTAATTTTGCTGACAGTGAAATTGCAGCTTAGGATTAATTATTTTTTCCTTCTTCTCTTCCGAAAGCTATGATAGCACTTTGTACCGCTTCACCGGGTGGAAGGTTTTTATTCCAGTATTGCTTGAGAACATTCCAAAACTCGTGATCATCATTTAGATTATATTCAAAATGCCTGCAGGCAAATTCCTTTGCCTCGTTCATCCACTGATCAAACGGCATTTCATTTACTTTATTACTTTCCATTTGAGTAAGTTGAAATTAAAATTGAATTTATAATCAAAAATAATTGAATCGTTTTAGTTAATCAAGATAATCGCCTGTTTAGAATTAAGAATTAATCAATGCTGTCCAAAATATTTTTAAATAATAAAATAATCGTTAAAATATTCCTTA
>CAYNTN010000168.1:0-8883 GCA_964399995.1 uncultured Ignavibacteriaceae bacterium | reverse complement strand
TTCAACTTTCAACTTTTAACTTTCAACTTTCAACTTTTAACTTTTAACTTTTAACTTTTAACTTTTAACTTAATACATGTTTAATAGAAAAAAATTTATAGAAGAGTCTTTAAATGAAAGCGCAGATACAAAAAGACTGATGCTGGAAAAATGTTTTGGAGAGATTAACAAAGCTGCTGATGAATTAGTTAAAGTTGTATGCAGCGGAAAGAAAATCATGTTCATAGGAAACGGCGGCAGTGCTGCTGATTCACAGCATCTGGCAACAGAATTCATGATTCGACTGTCTCATGATCTTGACCGTCCGGCTATCGGAGCCGTTGCGCTTACTACCGATACATCCAACTTAACAGCAGGCGGAAATGATATCGGGTTTGAAAATATATTCGCGAGGAATGTTGAAGGAATCGGTAACGCAGGAGATGCTTTGATCTGCATTTCCACTAGCGGCAACTCGCGGAATATTCTCAAAGCAGTTGCAAAAGCTAAAGAGAAAAAAATTATTACCATAGGTTTTCTCGGAAAAGACGGAGGGAAATTAATTAAGGAATGTGATCACTATATCTTAATTCCTTCAAACAATACGCAGAGAATTCAGGAAGGGCATATTACAGCAGGGCATATTTTATGTGAGATTGTGGAGAGGGAAGTGTACTCTTAGATTACAACTTAATTTTGCTTTAAACTTACTTCATTACTTATCGCATCCTTCGGATACACTGACTTTCCACCGCTGAAATCTTCCGAGCTGAAATAATAACTAATGTTATCAGTTGTTTTCACATCTTTAAGAACAACCGAGTATTTTCCAGAATTATTCTGATCCCCGTTTGGTTCCGTTAAATCCATTGCTGCTTCTATAAAATTTTGTGCCCCGTCAAAGGAATAAAAAAACTTTACAGTATTTGGATCAATGACATTCTTTGAAGCATGAAAAGTTGAAACCTCAAGTCCTTTATCGGTTACTTTTAGCTCAGGCTCGTTACCCCAGACAGGACCGTGATAAAGAACAGCGTCATATGCGCTGACAGTCCCCCAGCCGAGAACATTATTTGGATTATTTGATAAACTCGCTGTATTTCTTAAAGCATCTCTTACTTCTATCGGTGTTAACTCCGGATGTGCAGACAATATCAAAGCACACACTCCTGCAGTAATCGGAGCAGAGAACGAAGTGCCGTTTGTATATTCATAAGTAGAATCATTTCCGGATATTTCTTTTACTACAGCAGCATAAACTGAAACTCCGGGAGCAACTACATCGGGTTTTGTCCTGCCGTCACTTGTCGGACCATTAGATGTAAAACTTGCAGGTTCGCCTGAGAAAGTAATAGATCCAACTGAAATAATTGAATCTGCATCAGCAGCCGAACCGAGTGACGGTATTGTTGTCTGATTATAATTTCCCATTGACTGGCATACAACAATGCCGAGATACGCTGCGTGTGCTGCAGCTATTGATGTAATGGCAGTCATACCGTTAAAATCTTTATAAGTATAAGAATTATTTTCATATGGAGAATCATAGCCTTTATATATCAAAGAACTTGTAATTATATCAACTCCTTTTGCCTCAGCCCATTCTGCTGCTTCAAGCCAGAAGTCTTCTTCCATGGGAGTTTCAGTCGGAACATATTCGGTTTTAGCAAGAAGGATTTCGGAATCATATGCCGGACCTATAAGCTTTCCCGGCTTGTAACCGCTCATGGTTGACAAAGTAGCCGTCCCGTGAGATCCCTGCTTTTTTTCATCAGGATATTTTTGATTCCTTTCATAAAACGTATTCTTGTCATCATTAATAAAATCATATTCGTCAATGACATTCAGATTTCTTAACGATTCGTGATTTCTCCAGTCAAAACCATCATCAAAGCTGGCGATCAGAACTCCTTTTCCCGTAATGTTAAGATTGTGAACTTTCGGAACGTTCACCGTCTCCATTTGCTTCATTGAAATTCCATATTGCTGCTCATTGAAGCTAATGCCTTTCAGCATTTCCTTTTCACTTCTGCTTAATTTGATTTCCTGTTTGTATAATTTATTCACAACTTTAATCTGTGATACACAATCTAAAGATTTCACTTTTTCCAACTGGCTCTTTGTAAGATATGCACTCACTCCGTTAAGCCATCTTGATGTAACTATGATATCTGCACCTGATTTTTCAACACCTTCAACATAACTTTCTTCAACCGGCAAATCTCTAAAATCAATTAAATTATCTTCAGACAAAACCTTTAGTCTTCGGTTAACTGCCCTGTCATTTAAAAGCTCTTTTCCTTTTTCATAAGCAGTGCTGCCAGGTGTTATTAACACCTCCGGTTTAAATTCACCCTTATCTTTAAAAAATATCCAGTACTTTGTGTCCTGTGAATAAACGTTTAATCCTGTGATGAAGAAAGCGAAAATTAATATTATTTTTGTTGTCATTAATTGTTAAAAAAAAACGAAATTTTAGAAAAATCTCTATTAAGAAAAAAGGGAATAAAATAAATCTTATTCCCTTAAAATGGATATTTTAATTTTACCCTTTATAATTCTGCAAATAGTGTACAATTCTCATTGTAAACATTCCCCCTAAAGCACCGTCGACAAGTCTGTGATCAAATGACAAAGTAAGTATCAGCGTTTTTCTTGGAACAACGAAATCACCCTCTTCGGTTTCAATTACAACAGGTCTTTTTTTAATCGCTCCTAATCCCAATATTGCAACCTGCGGCTGATTTATAATCGGGATACCAACATCATTTCCAAAAACACCAAAGTTAGTTAATGAGAACGTTCCACCCTGAATTTCATTAAGTGTAAGCTTTTTAATCCTCGCTCTCTTTGCAAGATCATTCAGACTTCTTGCAATACCTATCAGATTCATTCCATCTGCATTATGAATTACAGGAACGATCAATCCTCCGTTATCCATTGCAACAGCAATACCAAGGTTGATTGTATTTCGTGTGATGGCTTTGTATGGAACTGCAGAATCATCTATTACGGAATTCACAAGCGGAAAATCTTTTAATGCTTTTATTACAGCCTCACAGATAAACGGCATGTAAGTTAATTTGAATCCTTCCTTTTTCTCAAATTCATCTTTCATTGAAAGTCTTACTTTATCCACATTTGTCATATCACATTCTGCGAATGCCTGCACATGAGGAGATATCCTTTTAGACATGATCATATGCTCAGCCATTTTCTGCCGGATATTGTCAAACTCCATGACAGAAAGCCCTTCTTCATTGTAATCAATGACAGGTTTAGGTAATTCAACTTTCTTCTCAACCGGAGCCATCTTCGGTTCCGGTCTAACTTCTTTGGTCACGGAAGATTTCGGAACTTCAGTTGGTTTTGAAGATCGGTTTTGAAGATATCCTAAAATATCTTTTTTAGTAACTCTTCCATCCAACCCTGAACCGGGAATTTTATCCAGTTCATCAAATCCGATCCCTTCTTTCTGTGCAATGTTTAGTACCAATGGTGAATAAAATTTCCCTTCACCTTTATTTCCCTGGATGACCGGTTCTGCAGCAGTTTCCTTTATTGTTTCAGAAACAGGCTCAGCTTTGGGTTCAGATGTTTCAACTTTAGTTTCAGTTAAATCTTCTTTTGTCTTTTCCTGTGTTGGTTTTGCAGTTCCGTTTGAATCAAGCTTGGCAATAACTTTTCCGACTTCGACTACATCTCCTTCATTATAAAGAAGCTCGGAAACAATGCCTGATTCAGGAGAAGGAACTTCAGTATCAACTTTATCAGTAGAAATTTCAAGTATAGTTTCATCAACATCAACTTTATCACCCGGTCTTTTATGCCACTTGAGAATGGTGCCTTCCATAATAGACTCGCCCATCTTCGGCATTATAATATCTACACTCATTATTGTTTTTTTCTTTGTTTTACTAAATTTTTATTGAACTAAAAATAGGCATATGATTGCTCGCTTTCAATTCAATCCCCTTTATCAACATCAAACAGTGAGCTGATTGACTTATTCTTATTTGTCCTCCAGATTGATTCCGCAAATAATTCAGACACCGAAACTACTTCAACCTTGGGAGATGTATGTGTCATAGGAAGCGTATCGGCAACAAACAATTTAGTCAAAGACGAATTATTGATTCTTTCCAGTGATTCTCCGGAAAAAACGGCGTGTGTACAAGCTCCGTAAATTTTTTTAGCGCCGTTTTCCTTCAGGGCATTTACAGCATTCACAAATGTACCTCCGGTATCAATGAGATCATCAATTATAAGTATGTTTTTATCTCTGACTTCTCCGATAATGTTCATTACTTCTGCAACATTAGGTTTCGGTCTTCTTTTATCAATCAAAATTAAATCCGAATGAAGTCTTTTTGCATAAGCCCTTGCCATTTTAATGCCCCCCACATCAGGAGAAGCAACTGCAAGATTCGGTATATTCATTTGTCTGAACTTTTTCATAAAAATTGCAGAACCGTACAGGTGATCAACAGGAATATCAAAAAAGCCCTGCAGCTGTGACGCATGAAGATCCATTGTGATTACTCTGTCTGCACCCGCTTCCGTAATTAAATTTGCAACGAGCTTTGCAGTTATTGAAACACGCGGCTGATCCTTTCTGTCTTGTCTTGCATATCCGAAATACGGAATTACCGCCGTAACTCTCTTTGCAGATGCCCTGCTTGCAGCATCTATCATTATGAGAAGTTCCATTAAATTGTCTGCCGGCGGTATGGTTGACTGAATTATAAACACATCACTTCCCCTGACATTCTCATTATACTTAACCCAGATCTCACCGTCAGAGAAACTTTGAATTGAGCATTTGCCGAGCTTGCATTTTAAATTATGAGCAATTTTTTTACCAAGGTAGTTCGAAAATCTGCCTGCAAAGATTTTTAGGTCTGACATTTAGATTGTTTTATGAAGCATTTGAAGTATGGCAAATTAGGAAAATATGATTGATAAATCAATTTAATATAGACAAGAAATTTATTTTTGATTTGTTATTAAAGAGTGAAATGAGCCAGTTTGTAAAGTTTTAAAGTTTGTAAAGTTTATAAAGGTTTTACATTTACAAACTTTATAAACTTTACAACTTTATGAACTTTATAAACTGTTTTTCATTGACGGTTAATTTATTATAGCATTTAAATTCATTTTTATATATGGCATTTTATATAAAATAAATCTGAAGCCATTTGAATGAAATCAACTACTCCATTTCCTTTGAAAAACCGTTTACACATTACTGTGAGGTTGAAATAATCCTAACCGAACTTAATCAAGACTCGATAGTTTTTTCTATGCCTGTCTGGACCCCGGGTTCATATCTTATCAGGGAATTTGCTAAAAATGTCGAAGGTGTAATGGCGGAAAATCTATCAGGTGAAAAACTTTTTGCCGAAAAGATTAATAAAAATTCCTGGACAGTTGATTCGAAAAACCAAACGGGATTAAAATTCAGATACAAAGTATATTGCAATGAGCATACTGTCAGGACCAGTGTAGTTAACAGTGATCATGCTTTTATAAGCAGCTCCGGTGTGTTTATGTTTGTCAAAGGTTCCGAAGATAAGAAGTGCATCTTAAAAATAAATCAACCTGACGAATGGAAAAAAATATCTACCGGGTTAAACAGCGAATCAGAAAATGTCTATTCAGCTGAAAATTATGATGTGTTTATTGATTCACCTATTGAGATCGGTAACCAAAACATACTTGAATTTGAGATTAAAGGAGTAATGCATTACATCTGTCTTTCAGGACCGGGAAATTATAATGAGGATAAATTAATAAGTGATTTTAAAAAAATAGCTGAAGAAGAAATTAAGCTGATGGGAGGAGAAATTCCCTACAGACACTATGTGTTCATAGTTCATCTGGTAGAAAAAGGCGGCGGCGGTCTTGAACATCATAACTCGTTCGTAGCGCAGGTTAACAGGTGGAATTTCAATGATGATAAGCTTTATAAAAAGTTTCTCGGACTTGTGTCTCACGAGTTCTTTCATTTGTGGAATGTGAAAAGGATCAGACCTGAAGCATTAGGACCTTTTAATTACAATGTTGAAAACTTTACAAAGAGTCTGTGGGTAGCAGAGGGCTGGACAAGTTTTTATGATAATTTAATCTTAAGAAGGTCCGGAATATTAAATGATAAAGAGTATTTTGAATTTCTGGATCGTGAAGTAAATGACGTTATGAAATTCAGCGGAAGATTCGTACAGTCTCTTGCCGAATCAAGCTTTGATGCATGGATAAAGTTTTACAGGAAAGATGAAAATTCGAATAACTCACAGATTTCTTATTATACTAAAGGCGCACTTGTTGCCTTGATGCTTAATATTGAAATAATTAAAAACACTGACGGTGAAAAATCCCTCGATGACGCTCTGCGAATGCTTTATGATGATTATAAGAAAGACATATCAAGGGGCTTTACGGATGAAAGAGTAAAGGAAGTTTGCGAAATTACAAACGGACAAAATCTGAATGACTTCTGGCTGAAATATATTTACGGGACTGATGAGCTGCCTATTGATTCTTATCTTAATTTATGCGGTCTTGAACTTGTAAATGAAAACAAAACAGCCGGCAGCATACTGGACATGGAGGGAAAATCAGATAATGGGAAATACACTGTTACAAAAGTATTTGCCGGGGGTTCAGCATATGAGTCAGGACTGAATGCAAATGATGAATTAATTGCAGTTAACGGGATAAGAATTGACGAGAGTTCATTGAAAACAATTCTTAAAGATCATCCCGAAAACAGTGAATTAAAAATTCTCATCAACCGCACCGGAATCGTACGTGAAATAAATGTTAAACTTCTTAAGCCATTACCTAAATATAAAATCACGGAAATAAAGCAAATAACAGAGGAACAAAAAAAATTTCTGGAGAAGTGGATTGCGGGTTGAATGGGTTGAGTGTGTGGAGTAAGTTGAGTGTGTGAGTACTGCTATGAGGTTGTAATTAATTTTTTTACAAACAATTAAATTATTTTTATGAAAAATGTAATATTAATTCTTATTTTTTCATTTGTACTTTTTAAAGGTTCTTCTGCTCAGTATCAGAATGTGATGATTACAAATACCGGTTCACCGAATGAGCCGACGATTTGCATTAATCCCAAAAACACTAATCAGATTTCAGCAGGATCTAACCTGAATTTTTATTATTATTCGACAAACGGCGGTTTCAACTGGTCCCGGGCTACATTGATTTCCACTTATAGTGTCTGGGGTGATCCCGCTATCACAGTTGACACAAATGGTCATTTTTATTACGGACATTTAACCAATCCTGCGAGCAGCTATTTCATAGACCGAATAGTAGTTCAGAAATCAACAAACGGCGGAGTAAACTGGAGCAACGGGACATACGCAGGTTATATTCCTCCAAAACAGCAGGATAAAGAATGGCTTTGCGTTGATCCGCGTAACAATAACATTTACATGACATGGACTCAGTTTGACAGCTATGGAAGCAGTAATCCTGCTGACAGCTCGACTATTCTGTTTTCACGTTCGACAGATGCCGGTAACACCTGGAGTAATGCACTGAGAATAAATAAAATAGCAGGCGATTGTGTTGATGAAGATAATACCGTAGAAGGTGCTGTGCCATGCACAGGACCTGATGGAACGATTTATGTTTCATGGTCCGGACCTCTGGGGATAGTAATGGATAAATCTTCTGACGGAGGAGACATCTGGCTTACAAATGATCAGTTCGTTACAACACAGCCGGGCGGCTGGGATCTCACAATTCCGGGAATTTACCGGGCAAACGGTTTACCCATTACTGCCTGTGATATTTCAAATGGTCCATACAGAGGAAATCTTTACATTAACTGGACTGATCAGAGAAATGGTCCGACTGATACGGATGTCTGGATGATCAAATCAACAAACGGGGGAGAATCATGGAGTGCAGTAAAAAGAGTTAATGATGACCCTCCCGGCAGACAGCAGTTCTTTACCTGGATGACAATTGATCAGACAACGGGTTATTTGTATTTCGTATTCTATGACAGAAGAAATTATACAAACAATCAGACTGATGTTTACATGGCAAAATCCACAGATGGCGGTGAAACATTTACAAATTTTAAAGTCAGTGCATCTCCGTTTACACCGTCATCGTCAACATTCTTTGGAGATTATACAAATATTTCCGCAGTGAGCGGGATTGTAAGACCAATATGGGCGAGACTGGATAACAATGCATTAAGCATTTACACTGCCATTGTTGATTTTCCCGTTAACACAGAATTGAATAATTCGGAAGTTCCCGCTGAGTTTAAGCTTTATGACAACTACCCAAACCCTTTTAATCCTATCACTAAAATAAAATTTGATATTTCAAAAGACGTTTCTTCAAAAACTTTGCTTACCATCTATGACACTAACGGTAAGGAAGTTATGAAATTAGTTAACGAGCATTTAAAACCCGGGACTTATGAGGTTGAATGGGACGGTACAAACTTTGCCTCCGGTACTTATTATTGCAAACTGGAATCCTCAAATTTTTCAGAAACTAAGACGCTTCTGCTTATTAAATAATTTTATAACCTAAACAGGAAAGGAAGTCAGAATGGAATCAAAAAATGTAACAGCAAGTTCACTTGCAGATCTGGATAAAAAAGTTCAGGATTTAATCGCACAGGGTTGGCAGGCGGAGGGAGTACCTGTTAAAAATCCGGACAACACTTACTCACAAAGAGTGGTTAAGAATGATCAAGCTGAGTAAAGTTGAGTGGTTGAGTAGTTGAGTAAGTTGAGTAAGTTGAGTAAGTTGAGTAGTTGAGTGGTTGAGTAAGTTGAGTAGTTGAGTGAGTGGGGTAGTTTACTCAACTTACTCAACTTACTCAACTTACTCAACTTACTCAACTTACTCAAC
>CAYNTN010000167.1:0-8957 GCA_964399995.1 uncultured Ignavibacteriaceae bacterium | reverse complement strand
AAATAAACATTATCAAAGTATTATCCCACAAGCCCATATCTTTCAGGAACTGAAACAATCTTCCATACTGATTATCAGTATGTTCAAGAAATCCGGCAAAGACTT
The DNA here is from genome assembly GCA_964399995.1 of uncultured Ignavibacteriaceae bacterium. Classification (GTDB taxonomy): domain Bacteria; phylum Bacteroidota; class Ignavibacteria; order Tepidaquicellales; family Tepidaquicellaceae; genus JAGPCH01. Next base: position 8,852 of record CAYNTN010000167.1, on the reverse strand, counting down.
CCATCATTCTTGCGTAAAGTTTTTTCTCATCAGCCGAAAGTGTATTCCAATCCTGAACATCAGGGTCATGTCTTGAAAGAACCGCATCTTTTGGAACGAGACCAAGTTCCTTCTGACGTTTGAAAGTTTTTTCACGATAAGCATCCCATCCGTCGTCAAACTGCCCTTTATATTTATCAGCCCATTCTTTGGGAACGTGATGAGGAGCGTGCATTGCTCCCGGTGCAAAGTATAAGAAAAATGGCTTATCGGGAGCAATTTGTTTTGCATCTGCAATAAAACTGATTGCTTTGTCTGTTAAATCTTCGGTTAGATGATATCCCTCTTCCGGAGTTTTCGGTGGCTCGACCTGATGATTGTCATAAACTAATTCAGGATAATACTGATGTGTATCACCGCCGAGAAATCCGTAATATCTTTCAAAACCTCTTCCAAGCGGCCATCTGTCATAAGGTCCAGCCGCTGAATTTTGCTCTGCAGGTGTAAGATGCCATTTACCGACTGCATATGTATTGTAACCTTTTTGTAAAAGTATTTCTGATAAGAAACCGTTTTCAAAAGGAATTGCACCGTTGCTTCCCGGAAATCCTTCCGATCCTTCGGTGATACAAGACATTGCATTTGAATGATGATTCCTTCCTGTTAAAATACAAGAACGGGTCGGAGAGCATAAAGCTGTTGTATGCATGTTGTTATAAATCAAACCATCCTTTGCAAGTGCATCGATGTTTGGTGTATTAATCGGACTGCCAAAGCATCCGAGTTGTCCGAATCCTGTATCATCCTGAACAATAAATAAAACATTGGGTGAGCCTTCTTTTGCTCTGTTTGGTTCCGGCCATGCAGGTGATGACTGGTCAAATGTCCTGCCGATTACACCTGAGAATGCCTGTCCTGGTTTGTATTCTTTTAAGGGCATGCTTGTTTTTGATTTGTTAATTGGTTTATTAATTTGTTTTAATTTTATGTCTAAAACTTTTTGTAAGTTAAATTTAATCAATTGTTAATCCATCCTTTGTTTGAACGAATTGATTGTTTGAATTATTCATTCACGCACTTTGGGGAATCTTACTGCAACAAATTACCTAATATATCGGCTGCACCAGTTCCACCGTTAGACCCTACATACTTGGTAACTGCAGGAATAAACTTAGCAACGTCAGTTGGTTTCATTCCAAGTTTTGAAAATGTTTTCCCGAGATCTGCCATGTCAGTAACATTTCCAACTCCAAGACTTTTTGCTTCCTTCATAATATTATTCATATCAGGAAAAGCGCTTGTAATTTTTGATAGATCAGACGGATCCAGTTTTCCTTTTGCTAAAGATAAAACGCCTCCTATACCTCCAATTGCTGCCGTTGGAGATATACCTAAACCTTCAAGAGTGTTGACCAATGCCATTGTCTTTCCGATATCTCCAAGACTGCCGGTGCATGATGTAAAGATTACTGAAACTAATAGAACGAAGAACAAAGATTTAATTTTTTTCATGTTTTTTTGTTTTTTTTAAATTGTTTTTTTTATAGAATATCCATAATACTTCTTTACTTTTTTTTAAAACCCACCCGGGGAAAAAAATGAAAGGGTAACCCCGGGCAGGAATTTGGAAACAAATTATGATTTATTGTGCGAATTAATTTTAACTGCAAACAGTATCAGTTACTCACTAACTCATTACTCATTGCTCAATCATCTCTTTCTCACTTTCGAACCACTGCTGCCGAATTGTATTACTAAAGCTCCTCCGAGTCCGAACTGATACATAGTTGATTCTGAACCCAAACCGGCACTTACACCACCAGTCCCGAGATATAGTCCGCCGTTAACTGACTGAACCGCTGACATCAAATCCGCATGAAGCTTTAATCCCACACTTTTTGAGAAGTTAAGAAATACTCCGGCTCTTGCGCCCCATGCAAATTTTGTAGTGGAGGATTCAGCACCGGGAAGAGGATCTTTATTTTCCAAAATTGCCATTCCAAGCATTAACCCTCCATAAGGCATTGCAATAGAATTCGGAATCGGTAGATATTTATTGCCGCCCAGCATAATAAAATTAATACCTGTTCCGAAAGTACCGGTAGTATCAGTTACAGTGTTCGTAGAATAATTTACATCGAAATCAGTATCCTGCCTAAAATAAGCAAGCTCAATTCCGTAGGTCTGTCTGAGGACGTATTCGAAACCCAGTCCCCACTGATATCCGCCAACTATTGTACCGTTAACATAGTTGTTGCCGTTTGTAACTGCATCCAGCTCATCATCAAATGTATAAGCTGAATAAAGATTGATCTTGTAGCTCTGAGCATTTACCTGATTAAATACTGCGATGAACAGTGCCAGGATAAAAAATAATTTTGTAACAATGCTTTTCATTGGTGTTTTATTTAGATTAATAAATGTGTTTAGGAAAAATATTATTATTATTGATCTGAAAAATTTCGGGGAAGATCAATTAAAATTCTTGCAAGAACAAGTTTTAATTTACAGTGGTGTAAAATTACATTTCTAGTTTGAACAAACAATACTTTTTAGAAAAGTTTTCTGGAAAATATTCGGGTTTTGTGAACCTTAAAAAAAAAAGCATTTATATTTAATCTTAAAAATTAATTCAAAATTAGATATATTTGCTGAAATTGTGACTTTGATAAAAACCGAAAACCAGAAAGGAATAACTCACTTTACCATAGTGAAAATCCTGAAAAAATTCTCACCGCAGGAAATCAATGAATTTGAAAAATTAATAGCTTCACCTTTTTTTAATAACCATTCGACGGTTTTAAAGCTCTTTCATGAATTAAGAAATTACTATCCGGAATTCGACGGGAAAATTTTAACGAAGGAATATTTGTTTTCCCGCGTCAATAAAGGTAAGAAATATGAAGATAAACTTTTCAGAAAATATCTTTCCAGGTTAAATAAGCTTGCAGAAGAATATCTTAACATTATACAGATGCGATCTGAAACGGATAAAAAAGATTTGAATGTGCTTAACCAGCTTTCCACCAGAGGAATCAATTCCGCATTTGATAAGAAGCTTAATGAAGTCGAAAAGTCATTTGAAAAAAACGATAAAATTGACGCCGACAGATTATTTTTGAAACATAGTCTGAGCAGTATTAAATACAATCATAATACAACAATTACAAACGATGTATCTCACTTTAATGATCTAACCGATTCATACAATAATCTTTTAGATTATTTCCTTTTTGTCTCGGGTTCAATACTAAATCAAATTGATTCTGACCAGTACTCTTTTTCCGAACCGTCAGATTCTCTTAATCTGATTTTCGACAGGTTTAGGCTTGAAGAATATATTGATGAGCTGAAGAAAAATAATCAGAATAAGCATCAACATGACAGAATACTTTTCCTTGAGCTGGTTCTTAATGATGTTAATCTTAATTCCGCCGATAAATGTTTAGCTTCTTTTGAAAATCTCAGATCCATGGTTTTCGGCAACATATCGAAATTCAGTGATGGCATGCTTTATTATTTGCTGCAGCGAATGAACGTATTCTGCGTTATTGAAAATCTGAAAGGCAACCATGAAGTGAGAAAAAATATTCTTGAAAATTATAAAATACTGCTGGAAAAGAATCTCTTTAGCATTTTGGGAGGTAACAGAACGATGACACTTCTTGATTTCAGATTAATTCTCTCCAGTGCGCTCAGAACTAATGAGTTTGATTGGACAGAAAATTTTTTGAAAGAAAAATTGTATCTGGTTAATGAAAATATCAGGGATAATGTTCGTCGTTTCGGATTTGCTTCACTTTCATTTTATAAAAAAAATTACAGCGATGCACTCGTACAAATAACAAAAATTAAATCGGAACCAACTCCTATCACCGTCGATATTTATGTTTTAAAATCAAAGATATTTTATGAATTGGAACATTATGACTCCGCTCTCTCTGTAGCAGACAGTTTTAGGCATTATATAACACACAATAAAATTCATTCCGGATATTATAAGGAAACACTAAAGAATTTTTTAAAGTATTTTAAACTGATATTAAGATTAAGGAAAAAATACGAAAAGACAAAAGCTGCAACCTTATTTTATGAATTGCAGAATCTCAGCAATACGAGAGAAAAAAAATGGATGATTGAAAAAGTAAGTGAATTGCTCTGACAGCCATTTTTGTCTGATCTGATTCTGACAAACAGTCATTACTCAAATTCAGTGCGGAAGCTTCTCCCTGAACTTACCGTAAATCCAGGTTCCCGTAATTGCAGAAATTATTGTAACTGTTACAACTGTAAACCCGCTGCCCAACTGTGCAAACAAAGGACCCGGACATGCACCCGTTATAGCCCATCCGATTCCGAAAATTAATGCTCCGTAAATCTGACCTTTGTTAATTTCCTTATTCTCAAAAGTTATCTGTTCACCATAAATGCTTTTCAGTCCGAGCTTTTTAACTGTGAATACCGATATTGCTCCGACTGCTACCGCAGTGCCTATTACTCCGTACATGAAAAATGAAGTGAGCTGAAACATTTCCTGAATCCTGAACCAGCTTATTATCTCAGCTTTTACAAATACGATGCCAAATACTATTCCCACTATTGTATATTTAAAGTTGTACCACCATGGGTGAACAAGAACGGATTCATTTGTGCAGATAGTATCTTCATGACGTATCCTGATTTCTTCTGCAGTTTCTATGTGATCGTTGAATGACATTATTGTATTATTGTATTAATTTAAAAATTAACGGAATAAGAATGTTGGCGGAAATAAATCCTCCTGCCATGAAAAATATTGTTGCTATAAGGGACGCCTTCTGCAGATTTGCAAGTCCCATTATTGAATGACCGGATGTACATCCTCCGGCGTAACGTGTTCCAAACCCCACAAGCAATCCTCCTATAATGAAAAAGATTAGTCCTTTGAGATTAAAGAGATTGTCCCATGTAAACAGGTCTGCGGGCATGAGACTGTTGTAATCTTTTATGCCATAGCCTTCAAGTGTTTGCTTAGTCTCCGGTGCTATGTCAATTGTTTCAGCGGGGTTTGACAGAAAATTTGAAGCAATGAAAGCGCCGATGATTATTCCTGCAACGAAGAATAAATTCCAGACCTCCTTCTTCCAGTCGTATTTAAAGAACTTTATGTTCCCTGAAAAACAGGCGGCGCATATATGACGGAATGAAGATGATATTCCGAATTTTTTATTTCCCAGTATCAGCAGCAATGGTACTATCAGACCTATCAGTGTTCCGCTTACCGCCCAATGCCAGGGCTGTTTTATGAATTCAAGCATATATTGTATTGATTAATTTTAAATTTTAGTAAAAATTTATTTTTCTCGTCCGATAACCTTAGGATTTTGAAAAACGGAATATATTAGAAAACCACTAAGTCACAAAGCCACAAAGAAAGACAATGATACAGATTTAAGTTTTAGTGTCTTTGTGACTTAGTGGTTTAACTAAGTTATTAAACACTATCCACGGCTTGGGAATGTTTAACCGTTTACCGGAGCTTGCAATCAGTTAATTTTTCTGAGCTGTCGTAGGACAAACATAATCCGTTCTCGGAACTTTTGTTTCTTTGATCTTATCATATCCGCCTTCGACTTCTCTGAATTTGCTCCAGCCTCTGGATTTTAAAATGGACGCTGCTGTCATGCTTCTGTATCCGCCTCCGCAATGAATAATAAAGTCTTTGTCTTTTGGAAATTCAGCGAGACTCTCATTCAGGTAGTCAAGAGGAATGTTCATCGCTCCGTCAACATGTTCAGCTTTATACTCTCCCGGTCTTCTTACGTCTATAACCAATTGCTTATCTTTATCAAATACTTTTTCAAACTCTTCCGGTGACATCCTGTTAATTGTATCAAATTCCTTCCCTTCTTTTTTCCATGAGTCAAATCCTCCTTTCAGATATCCAATGACTTTATCATATCCAACTCTCGCAAGACGCATGATCGTTTCTTCTTCCCTTCCCGGCTCAGCAATGATAAGCAGCTGCTGATTAACGTCAGGTATCAATGCACCAACCCACGGAGCGAATTGCCCGTCAAGGGATATATTGATGCTGTTTGGTATGAACCCTTTGTAAAAAACCTTATCATTTCTGGTGTCAAGCATGACAGCATCGGTTTCATTCGCCGCCGCTTCGAATTCTTTAACATTTAACTCGCGCAATCCGCGTTCCATTACTTTATCTATGTTTTCATAACCGGATTTATTCAAAGCTACATTCATAGGGAAATATGCAGGCGGTGGAAGAAGACCATCGGTAACTTCCTTTACAAATTCTTCTTCTGTCATGTCAGCTCTCAGAGCATAGTTCATTTTTTTCTGAGCTCCGATTGTTGAAACGGTTTCTTTGCTCATGTTTTTACCGCAGGCACTGCCGGCTCCGTGAGCCGGATAAACAAGTACATCATCACCAAGAGTCATTACCTTATCCCTGAGAGAGTGATAAAGTGTTGCGGCGAGCTGCTCCTGAGTCATGTGAGCTGCTTTCTGAGCGAGGTCAGGTCTTCCTACGTCACCTATGAAAAGTGTGTCGCCGGTAAAAAGTGCAATATCATTTCCATTCTCGTCAATGAGAAGATAAGAAGAACTTTCCATTGTATGACCGGGGGTATGAAGAACTTTAATTGTTACATCACCTAGTTTAAATTCCTCTCCGTCTTTTGCTACAATGCAATCGAATTCAGGTTGAGCAGTCGGACCGTAAATTATTTTAGCTCCGGTAGCTTTGGCAAGATCAACGTGACCGCTGACAAAGTCCGCATGAAAATGTGTTTCAAAAATATATTTAATTTTCACTCCGTCTTTCTTTGCACGTTCGAGATAAGGTTTAATTTCTCTGAGCGGGTCGATAATTGCAGCCTCTCCTTGGCTTGTAATGTAATATGCGCCTTGTGCAAGGCACCCAGTGTAGATCTGTTCAATTTTCATTTTAGTTTATTTTATTTAAATAATTTAATCTTAATCTTTTTTAATTTCTCCGGTATATTTGTTAATACCGCCTGTAAGATTATGTAACTTTGAGAAACCTTTCCGGCTCATTAATTCACAGGCTCTGGAACTTCTGTTTCCGCTTCTGCAGTAGAGCACATAGTTTTTTGAAGTATCAAGTCCAAGTATCTGATCTTCAAAATTATCTGCACTTAAGTTTATGAATTTGTCAGTTCCTTTTATGTATCCCCTGCTCCACTCTTCAGGTGTTCTTACGTCTATAATTACATAATCGGTGTCATCTAACTTAGATTTTAATTCTTCAGCATTCATATGCTTATAACCTCCGTTTGAATTTTTGTTAATAAAGTTTTTAATGAAATCTGCTTTTGTTTCTGATAAACTTGAGAACAATAGTGATCCGAGCAATGCTCCGTAAAGTACTGAAATGAATTTGTTTGAAGTAATAGGACATGCTCCTGAAGTGCATCCTATAAAATTCCAGTAAAGAAATCCCGCAATGCCACCAATTAATATTCCAATGTAAACCATTTTAATTTTTGATTTTTGGATTTTAGATTTAAATTTCCCATTCGATATCCCGGTCATTTTTTTCACCAACAATGAATCCTGATAATTATAAAATTGTCTCCCTTATTAAAATGTAAATTCCCATTACTAGTACAAACCATCCGAATGCAGGCTTGAGTTTGTCGCCATGTATCTTCTTTGCAAATGTGCTTCCGATGTAAATTCCTGATATTGTGAAAACCGAAACAATCATTAAAAACATCCAGTTAATATCAACCCCCGCGCTGATATCCCCGGTAAATCCTATCAGTGATTTAATTGCAATTATGAGCAGTGAAGTTCCGACTGCTTCCTTCATAGGCAGACCTGCAAACAGCACAAGTGCCGGTATTATCAAAAATCCTCCCCCTGCTCCTACAAATCCTGTTAACACACCGACTAAAGCTCCTTCAAGAAATATCATTGTGTAATGATGACCTGGTTTTATTTTTGATACATCCGGCGGATTGCTTTTTCTTATCATTGAGAATGATGCTGCAATCATTAACACGGCAAACACAGTCATTATTAATACCGGTTTTGTAAATTCAAAACTTCCAAGAGTAAATATCATTTCCGGAATTGCGGGCATAATAAATTTCCGTGTAAGAAAAACCGCAATTAAAGAAGGCACGGAAAATACAAGTGCAGCTTTCAAATTTATTAATTTATTCCTGTAATAATTCAAAGAACCAGCCAGTGCAGTCAGCCCGACTATAAAAAGTGAATATGAAGTTGAAATCTCAGGTCCTAATCCGAATACATAAACGAGTATCGGCACTGTCAGTATTGATCCTCCTCCGCCAATCAGACCGAGTGAAACACCGATCAATGCAGAAAGAGCATAGCCTATAATTTCATTCATGAATTCCTGCCATTTTTGGTAAACAAGCTGCAGGATTCCATGCATTCAAATATCTTAAGAATGTTTCTGTCCTCCAGACTGTACAGCACATTCATTCCCTGCTTTTCACATTTAAGTATTCCCCTGTCCTTCATTTTAATGAGATGATGGGAAAGCAAGGACTGCTCTGTATTCGATTCTATTTTTTCCTGAATCTCGGAAACGGTCAGCGGTTCTTTTTCTTCAAGTGCTTCAAGAATCTGAAGTCTCACAGTGTGCCCTATTGTTTTCAGAATCTCAGCTACCCTGTTTATCTCCTGTGTGCTGAACTGAACTTTTGTATTTGCCATTTGTAATTTTAAAGTATACAAATATATGAACATTTCTTCATATAGTCAATAGGCAAATTTGCTCCCTAGTAAATTAGTAACTAAGAATTAAGAATTAGGAATTTGAAATTAGATTGTCATAAGTGAAATTCATCTCAAAATGGTAAGAAAATTAATGTGCT
>CAYNTN010000166.1:0-8965 GCA_964399995.1 uncultured Ignavibacteriaceae bacterium | reverse complement strand
AATACAGAGCAAATACAGAGGCTTGCATTTTAACATAAAAGTGTGTGGAGTGTGTAGAGTGTGTGGAGTGTGTGGAGTGTGTGGAGTGAGTTGGGTGAGTGATGACTGCTTTGTAGAATGGCAAATGTAGTTTGAATTATTTTGCTATACACGAATTATTACATTACATAGTTTCAACTATCCTTGAGAGTACATCCAAATCGAATCATAGAAAATTAATAGGGATAATTTTATGACTTTCAATTTTTAGAAACTAGAACAATTTTAATTTAGATAACAATGGATAAATGAATATGGAAAGATTCCCCTAACTGTATACCTCCCAAACAAAGCGTTTCTATAATAAAAAGTAATTCAGTTTTTTATAAAAATATCTAAATACTTTTTACAAATAATCACTTACTTACTTAGTAAATAAGTGCAGATTTTTGAACCAAAGATAAGTCGGTTGAAGGTTTAGTAATTATAAAACTCCATAACCATTTAGTTTTATGTTCAAAGGCGCTGCCTATATAAATTTTAGAATCAGCTTAAAATGGTTTTATGATATTCATATATAACTGATCCAGCGTCGACTGAGTATCAAATACTGCATAACGATGAACCATTTTTACAATGGAAGAAATTTCATTGGGACATTTGGAGCGAGGTGCGAGAGCAATATAAAGTGATACATAAAAAAATCTCAACTTAATATCTAATTCTCTTTTTTCAAAAGAAAAAATTGTTCTAAAAACAAGAAAGGAATCACAATGAAAAACATTATTCTGTTTATTTGTTTTTTGTTTACTTCTTCGACTTCATTTTCACAAACTTATTTTAGCGAAAACTTTGACTATGCTTCAGGAGACTCTCTAAATGGGTTGAATGGATGGATTGGTTTTGCCGGTCCTGCCAATCCGCTTAAAGTTGTTTCACCCGGTTTGGTTTTTTCAGGATATGCTTTATCCGGGATTGGAAATGCTTTAAAATTAGACACAACCGGACAGGATGCTTATAAATACTTTGGCGGCAATTCATTTATTGACAGCACAAATTCAAATGCTGTTTATTTGGCATGTTTGGTAAAGTAACCTCAGCAAAACCATTTGGGACTTATATTATTTCTTTGATAGATACTAGCATAATATTGCAAAAACTGTATGTAAAAGATAGTCTAGGTAATGTGAGATTTGGAATATTAAAATCAGTTGCAGGAGATACGTCTACAGTAAATATCTGGAGTCCAAATAACTATGCATATAATACTACATACCTTGTTGTACTAAAATATGCCTTCATTCCCGGAGCTCCGAATGATCAGGTCAGTTTATATGTATTCTCTTCCGGGGTCCCGGTAACTGAGCCCGCACCTACATTTGGACCTATTACATTTCCTTCTGCTAATGCAGGACAAATTCGCAGAGTACAGTTAAGACAGGGTGAAGCAACAAGAGGACCTCGAGTAATAATAGACGGAATAATGGTTTCAAATAACTGGGGGGCATTGGGAACGCAGTTTCAAACAGGAGATGTTTTCACAGCTGTATCAAATGGACAGGTACAATGGAGAAAATCTAATGGAACTATCGTTTCGACATTGAGCACAAATCAAGGCGGAGTCACAACGGGCATGGTCTTCGATTCTGCAGGTAGACTTTTTGTAACTAACTTTTCTGCCAATTCGATATCCATATTAAATCAATTTGGAGCTTTTGTTGGAACAGTCGGCTCCGGTTATTCAGGTCCAGAATCCGTTGTTTTTGATAACTCGTCAAATTTTTATGTCGGAAATGTCGGAAATGGAATCAGGAAATTTGATTACAATGGTACATACTTAGGAACCTCGTATAGTAGTCAGGCAGGGCGAATAGATTTGTTATCAGACCAATGCACAATGCTAAGGGATAATGAAGGGACAACTCTTGAAAGACACAATGTCTGCACTAATACATCTCTTCCTACATTTGCCAGCGGTTTAGGTGGAAATGCTTATGCAATGAGAATGATTCCGGCTGGTTCTTTTTCAGGTCATGTTCTTTTGGCTAATGGGATTAATATTCTTAGGCTCAACGCTTCCGGTAATACCGTTCAAACATATGATGCAGCAGGACAAGATAATTGGTTTGCAATTAATCTCGACCCTGACGGTACGACCTTTTGGAGTGCAGATTTTGGGACTTCAAATGTATATAGAATAAATATTGCAACAGGTGCTATAGTTTCAAGTTTTAATACAGGGACTGCCCCATTTACAGTATTCGGGCTTGCAGTGAAAGGTGAGATTACTGCGGGACTGAGTAGTACTACACAGAATCCTACTTATAAGTTAAAAGCTTCTAATTTTACCATTCTTAGTGTAAGCAATCCAAACGATGCGTTCGAGTTTGATATCATTTTAGATAACACTACATCACCATTGGCTGCAATCCAATATGCAGCGGGTCAATTTTATTTTGATTTTAATCATTCCATTGCTAATTCAAATTCCGAGTTGTCATATACAATTGTCGGCTCTGACTTGCCGGCAAACATGCAGCCCAGGAATCCAAGAGTTGGATTACCCAATAGCCCGGAGCAGAATATTTTGTGTCTGGCTTTTAACTCGGTACCGACATGCGGTAATGGATTTATTATCCCGGCGGGCTCATCAAAAAAGATTGTAAGAATGAGACTGAAACGGAATTCAGGTTCATTTAATAATCAGCAATTAAATTTAGCATGGAGAAATTCTCTACCTAATCCATACACTAAAATCTTTGCTTACACTGCTAACTGTACTAACACCGATATAACAACACCTGGTACTCACATAATAGGAAAGAAACTAATGTTGACCGTTGGTATTCAAGGTTTCTGGAATGGAACTACACAAGTTGCCGATACTGTAAGGTGTTATTTAAGAAACTCAGTAACGCCATATTCCGTGATTGATTCGTCAAATGAAATTATAGATGATGATGCGTACAACTTTGTATTTCTGAGTGCTCCTGCAGGCTCATATTATTTGGATATCAAACATAGGAACTCAATTGAAACATGGTCCGCAAATCCGGTATCTTTCACAGGAGATTCAGCAGTTTATGATTTTACAACAGCCGCAAATAAGGCCTATGGAAACAATATGATCTTGAAATCAGAAAAGTATTGCTTTTACAGCGGTGACGTGAATCAAGACGGAGTTGTTGATGTTTCTGATGCGATTAGTGTTTATAATGATGCAGGCAGTTTTGTAACGGGGTATAAGAATACTGATGTTGACGGAAATAACATTGTAGACGTTTCTGATTTGTTAATTACATATAACAATTCTGTACTCTTTATAAGTAAGATAACTCCTCCTTAGTTGATTGGTTAAATTGGTTAATTGGTTATTTGTTAGATAATTTTAATGATGTTTCTAAAAAAAAATTTATTAACACAAATAAAAACGAAAATGAAAAAAACAATTTATTTCTCAGTTGCGGTAATGCTTGTGTTTTTGACTGTCAGTTCAGCTTTTGCAGAACTTCCGACATACAATTTGACAGTAAAGAACTGGACCTTAAATTCTCCGGCTGACAATGAACTGGAGTTTGATATTATTCTGGAGAATACATCAGCCGCAACTTTTGAATATGCTTCAGGTCAGTATTTCTTCTCGTTCAATAATTTAATTGCTTCGGGTAATGACGACCTGGAATATTCGATTGTACCTGAAAGCTCGCAGCTTCCTCCAAATATGGTACCGAGAATTCTTACAAATGGGATTGGCACATACAATGACAATCAATCATCAAACCAACCCACAAATATTCTAAGATTAGCTTTCAATACAATTCCAGGCTGTGGAAAAGGGTATTCAATACCCACAGGATTTCCCGGAATAAGGATAGTAAGAATGAAGTTAAAAAGACTTAGTGGGCAGTTTAACAATGAACCGTTAAATCTGGAATGGAGAAATCCACCAACCGTTGCTTTTGCAACAAAAATATTTGCATACATTAAAGAAGGAAAGAATTGCACAAATACTGATATTACTACTCCTAATACTCACACCATAGAACCATTTGGAATCCTACCTGTTGAACTGGCAAGTTTTAATTCGAGTGTTAACCGAAACACTGTTCATTTATACTGGGCAACAACAAAAGAGATTAACAATTCAGGATTTGATGTTGAAAGAAATATATTAAATACTAATGATTGGATTAAAGCCGGAAGTGTGACAGGAAAAGGCACCACCAATGAACCCAGAAATTATTCATTTTCTGAAAATGTAAATACAGGCAAGTATAATTACCGGCTAAAACAAATAGATTATAATGGGAACTTTGAGTATTTCAACTTATCAAATAGTATAGAAGTTGGAATTCCTGAAAAGTACGATATCTCTCAGAACTATCCGAATCCATTTAACCCAACTACAAAAATCGATTATGATTTACCATATGATGGAAAAGTAAATATAGCTGTATATGATTTATCAGGAAGAGAATTAGCAAACTTAGTAAATGAAGTAAAGGCTGCGGGTTATTATTCTCTGGAATTTAATGCAAGTAACCTTGCAAGTGGAATTTATTTTTACAAAATCACTTCAAAAAATTTTACAGCTACAAAGAAGATGGTTGTTTTAAAATAGTGTGTTTGACATACGTTTAAAATAATTATTAAAATTTAATAAAAATAAATATGAAAATTCATCCACGAACAAAAAGTAAACTGCAAAATGGTTTTAAAGTATTTATAATATTTGCTGCACTGAATTTTTTAAATACAGAAGCATACGCAATATGTTTTGGATGCGGAGGACAGGGCGGAGGAAATATGCCCTGTTTTAATGCGGGAGATCTTATGTTCACGAGTTGCACTTCCACGCCGCTCAATTGTGAAGAAACCTATTATCAAGGAAACTGCATAGTTGCAAGATATATTTATAAGAATGGTACTATGGTCAGCCAATCCACATTTCCCGGGGGTTGTCATTGCTTTAAAAACATTTCAAGTTATCATCCTGTTACAAATCCTTTTGCACCTTTTCAATCACAAGTAGTACCTGATACTTTAAAATTAACCTCTCCCATTTCACTGAGCCGAATAGAAGTATGGAATTTAGTTAATAATGGTCAGATAATATATTCGATCCCTGATTCAGTTTCGGCGAATCAAGCAGTTAAAATTACGAATTCCACTTTTGTAAATGGAAGAAGGTATGTAATTGTTGGATATACCATGTCAGGAAATGCGGATATATTTATATCGGTAACAAAACAACAAGGAGTTGTAAGTATTTTGAAAAGTTTTAATTCATGGGGAGTTCAGGATTCAAGTGATCTTCAAAGAATAGGGATAACCTATGTAAATGAAGATACCGCAATGTCGTACGTACAGAAATTAGACAAATCAGGCAGTATAGTTGCAGGTACTCATAATGCAGAAATTGATCACGTCGCTTCATTAGATTTAACCTGTTTAGTACAAGGATTTTATAACCCTGCTACAAATACAATGGTCTCAGATTCAATTAGGGTCTATTTAAGAAATACAACTCCTCCTTTTGCAATTGTCGATATAAGTGACGCTGCAATAGCTGGTCCAACAGGTAATGCATTCATACCTTTGAAGGCTGCCGGGCATGTGTATATAGTAGTTCAGCACAGGAACAGTATTGAAACATGGAGTAAAGCAGGTGGAGATACCTTAGGAATTATAATAGGTGACGAATATAACTTTGTGACTGCTCCTACACAGGCATATGGATCAAATATGGCACAGGTAGATGCCTCGCCGGTAAGATTTGCAATTTATAGCGGCGATGTAAATCAAGACGATATTGTTGATGGATCGGACGCACTTATTGTTGATAATGATGGATATAATTTCGTTACAGGGTATGTAAGTTCAGATGTTACCGGTGATATTATTGTTGATGCTTCCGATGCTGCTATTGTTGATAATAATGGGTACAATTATGTAACTGCAGTAAGACCATGAATGAATGTTCAATTATTGCTGTCAATAATTAATACAACGTAATAAAAAATTGTTATGAAGAATTTAGTGTTTTTACTTACCGTTTTTATATTGTGTGTATTTTCTATTTCAAATCAAATTCAAATTCAAAACAATTTTATTGATAATGAAGAAAATAACCTTTTGAAACTTTACTGCCCTTCCTTATCTCCATTTGAAAACCAAATTAAAAACCAAATAAAAGACAAAAAAAACTTAGACGAAAAATCTATAAAACATGACTGGTATAGTAAAGCAATCGAAAACATCGAGAAGGATGAATATAGTATTTCTTACAGTGAAGATTTAAAATTGTATCAATCACCAAACCGGGCTAACAATATTCGATTTATTTTTCATAAAGATGGATTTTCAGCACGAGTGAGGGATACTAAATTCCCTGATGATGTAAAGGATGCTACTAGAGATGAAGGTGATAAAAGAAAGAAACTGATTCCACATTATAATACAATCTCAGGATGGGAAATAAGATTTCGCGTTTCGTACCCTCATCGATTTTCAGATAAAAATTATAAGTTAGCTAAGTTTTTGAATAGTGAAATTAGGATTAATAAAAATCAGGCATCAATTGAAGATGAGAAAATGAGAATCGATTATAATAACAGTCCTGAAGGAATGAGGCAGGATTTCTTAATTAAAAAAAGACCTGATGGGAATGGTAAATTAGCGTTAGAATTGTGTACCGAAACAAAACTGAGAGTGATAGATAGCAAAGAGGGATTAGTATTTAAGGATAACGATGGTAAAGATAAAATGCAATATTCGGAATTAAAAGTATATGATGCAGTTGGACGGCAGCTTGAAGCTTTCTTTGTGAAATCGGAAAAAAATAAAATGCAAAGTAATAAATCTAAAAACAACTCGACTAAGAATTTTTGTATTGTTGTAAATGATGATGCTGCAATATATCCGATAAAAATTGACCCTTTATCAACATCTCCAAGTTGGACAGCAGAAAATAATCAATCCGGTTCAGGTTTTGGATATAATGTTGCAACAGCCGGAGATGTAAATGGTGATGGGTATTCTGATGTAATCATTGGTGCGCCATTTTTTGATTTCGGAGGAAATACAGATGAGGGAAGAGTATATGTTTATTACGGCTCAGGACTTGGTCTGTCAACAAATCCCGCCTGGAGAGCAGATGGAAACCAAGCAAATGCAAATTTTGGGTTCTCAGTTTCTACCGCAGGAGATTTTGACGGAGATGAGTGTTCAGAAATTTTAGTTGGTGCTCCATATTACGATAACGGGCAAACTAATGAAGGCGGTGCCTTTTTGTGGTATGGTTCATTTTCAGGTCTTGGGACTGATGGAACACCCTCAAATGCAGGATGGAAATCCGAGGGGAATATCCCGAATGCCAATTTTGGGGGATGTGTTTCTACTGCTGGAGATGTAAATGGAGACGGCTCCAGTGATATATTAATCGGAGCTCCGTATGCTGCTGTAGATACCTTACAGCAGGCGGGGATAGCATGTATTTTTTTGGGACCACCAGTAGGTCCAAATACAAGCCCTGATTGGGTTTTACATGGTATTCAATATCATGGGTCCTTTGGTTATTCTGTGGCAACTGCCGGAGATGTTAATGGCGATCAATTCTCCGATGTGATTATAGGAGAGGCGACACATACAAATGGAGAGTTGGCAGAAGGTGGAGCTTATGTTTTCTATGGCGGACAAAATGGCTTTAGTTCTGTTTATTGGAAAGCAGAAAGTAATCAAATAAATTCTTTCTTTGGCTCAAGAGTCTCGACAGCAGGAGACATTAATGGTGACGGATTTTCAGATGTAATTGTTGGAGCTTACCTTTATGACAATGGTCAAACAGATGAGGGAAGTGTGTTTCTATGGTATGGTTCAGTCAATGGCTTAGGTATCGACGGAACTCCATTAAATGCAGATTGGAAAGCAAAAGGCGACCAGGCATATGCAGTATTTGGTACCAGCGTTTCTACAGCCGGCGACATTAATGGAGATGGGTATTCGGATATAGTTGTTGGAGCTCAACTTTATGAGAATGGTCAATCAGATGAAGGGGCTGTTTTCGTGTGGTATGGCTCAGTGAATGGCCCAAATCCCAACGAAATTGCCCGCTTTGCAGATTGGTCTTCAGAGGGCAATCAGGTCAACTCTTCATTTGGTTTGAGTGCATCTACTGCTGGGGATATTAATGGTGATGGATATTCGGATATTATAGTTGGCTCTTTTTTATATGACAACGGTCAGACTGATGAGGGGAGAACATTTGTATATAATGGTTCTGCAAGAGGACCCTTCGATAATGGATGGACAGTTGAAATTAGTAATATCATTTATGATGATGTTTTCAATTTACCGGTTTCATCGGCTGGAGATATAAATGGTGATGGATATTCTGATGTTATCTTTAGTGCGGCTCATTACACAGTTGGCAATCAGGAAGTGGGAAAAGTATATGTTTATTATGGCTCAGCAACCGGTCTTTCACAAACAGCAAACTGGACTTTAGTTGGTGATGTAACCCGTATTTTAGGACAATACGTATCTACTGCCGGAGATGTGAATGGGGACGGTTGCTCCGAGATTGTTGTGTGCGCACAGCACTATAATAATGGTTCATATTCAGGACCGGCGGTCTTTATATGGTACGGTTCGACATCCGGGTTAGGTCCTCCCTCTAATCCGGATTGGAGCTGGCTAACTCACGTATTCTCTTATTCCGCTTCAACTGCAGGCGATGTGAATGGCGATGGATTTTCTGATGTAATAATTGGTGGAAGTGAAAAAGCATTCGTTTATTATGGATCGCAAACAGGGCTTTCAACAACTGCAAACTGGGTAGCAAGTGAAAATACATCCTTAAGTACCGGTTTCGGAGGTTTTGTTGCAACCGCAGGGGATGTAAATGGGGATGGATATTCTGATGTGATTATTGGAAACCCATCGACTGATTACGGAATCAACAATTATGGAGATGGAGCGGCATATC
>CAYNTN010000165.1:0-9178 GCA_964399995.1 uncultured Ignavibacteriaceae bacterium | reverse complement strand
GCGGTGATTATCCGAAGATATATGACCTTTCATGGAACGGCAGATATGTTGACAGAAGATTCCTTCCGAAAAATAATAAGAGAGCATTTGATTCAATTGCAGCTTTTATTCAAAATGAGATTACTGATGAAGTTATTGTAGATGCTGTAAAGAAGATGCCTAAGGAATGGTTTAAACTTGAAGGGAAAAATCTAATTGGGATGATTAAATCAAGGAGGGATAAACTTAAAGATGCTGCGGATGAATATTATGTTCTTATCAATGAAGTTGTTGACGTTTACGGAAGTGATAAAGCAGAATATGTGGAGATTAATAATCTGAATGATGAAACTGTTGAAGTAAAAATTTATAAAAGAGATAAAAACACTCACGAGAAAAAGGGAGAGCCTTTTTTTTATAAAAAGTTTAATGCAGATGAGACAGACGAAGTAAGAATCTATCTGAACGAAGGGAAAGACAAGCTTTTAGTGAAAGGTGAGAACAACAGCGGGATAGACATTAAAATAATTAAAGATAAAGAGCGCCTGGAAATTTCAGGCGATCCGGACGACGGAGGTATCGAATTGTACCGTGATGAAAGACCTGCAGATAACCTTCAGGAAAGGTATGAACCACTGAACGAAGACCGGGGTAATGACTGGAGATTCGGTCCGATACTAAACTATAACAGCGATGACGGATTTCAGATAGGCGGAGGACCTATACTATATAAGTATGGATTCAGGGCAAAACCTTACGTTTACAGAATGTCATTGCTCGGAAGCTATGCATTCAATGCCCAGAGCTACAGATTCCATTTCACCGGAGATTATTACAAAATTATAAAGAATGCAAGAATTTATCTTGATGCTCAGTTAACACAACTTGGAATCACGCGTTATTTCGGTCCCGGAAACGAGACACCTTTAATTGACAGTCTTCAGGATATTGATTTTTATCAGGTAAAACAGTCACTTTTTTCCATAGCCGCATCATTTTACATACCTATCAGGAATAAGAGCTGGGAACTTTTCTTTACTCCTTTTTATAAATTATCAGACGTTGATTATGATCAGAATACTCTGCTGGGACAGAATCCGGATACATACGGAATCGGTAAATTGAATTTGGCAGGGATAAGATCTTCTTTAGTCTATGATACAAGAGACAATGAAGGTGAACCGTTTAAAGGAGTTTATGCACAGCTTCTGGGAAATTATACACCAAACATTTTCGAAAACAATTTCGGATTCAGCAAACTCGGACTTGATCTGAGAGCATATGTTTCGACTGATACGGTCAAAGGCGTAACATTTGTATTCAGAGCAGCAGGAGGAAAAGAGTGGGGCGATTATCCGTTCTATGAATCAATGTTTCTGGGTGGACAGAATTCTCTGAAAGGATTTTCAAGAGAAAGATTTGCGGGAGACGGAGTTTTATTAGGACAAACTGAATTTCGCTGGAGAGTAGGCAGGGTTAACATTTTAGTACCGGGTATGTTCGGTATTTCATTATTCGGCGGAACCGGAAGAGTCTTCCTTGAAGGTCAGGATTCAAAAAGATGGCATAGTTCATTCGGAACATCATTGTGGATTACATACCTTCAGAGATCGGCTAACATAGGATTTACGGTTGCTCGATCTGATGAGGGATTTAAATTTTTCTTTGGGTCTGCGTTCTTTTTGTAAAATATTGTCCGGAAAATTTCTTTAACTAATTTCCATACATTTGATTTATTATTAATATTTCTATCAGTTGGAGAAGTCAGTAAGAAATAAGCAAAAAATAAAATCCATATTAATAATTTCTTTAATAGGAATTGCAGTAGGATATGTATTTACCGTTAGTACATTCGGACTTGATACAGCACGTACAATAAAAGGCATTACCGGCGGCTTTATAATTACTTTTTTGATAGGCGTATTCGAATTTTTTGTATTTCAGAAGAAATTCAAGAAGCTGAAATTTTCTACAGGGCTGCTGATCAGAACATTGGTTTATGTTGCAATAATTTCATTTGCGGTTATTTCCGTATGGGTCATTCATGAAAGCAGTATTAATGAAACAAATATTTGGGAAACATTAAAGAGTGATGATTTCAGTTATTTCCTGATTAAAGGAGATTTTAAAATTATTCTTGCATTTGCCGTTGTCTTCAGCTTTGTTGTGAATTTGTTCACACAAATTAATAATCTTCTGGGCAAGAACGTGCTTCTGAACTATGTTACGGGTAAGTATCACCAGCCAAAAGAAGAAGAAAGAGCTTTCATGTTTCTGGATCTATCATCATCAACCACAATTGCAGAAAATCTGGGTCCTGTTGCTTATCATAAATTTGTAAATTCATATTTTTTCGATATAGACCAATCAATTGTTGAATCACAGGGTGAAGTATACCAGTATGTAGGCGATGAGGTAGTCATAAGCTGGAAGAATGACAAAGGTTTTAAAAACGCAAACTGCATCAGGTGTTTCTTCAGTATTCAGGATAAGATTGACAGTCTTGCCGATAATTACAAAAAGGATTTCGGAACAGTGCCGGGATTCAAAGCAGGTTTGCATTTCGGACCGGTAATTGTTGGTGAAATTGGCGACTCAAAAAAGGAAATTGTTTTTCACGGTGATGTGCTGAACACTGCATCCCGTATTATGTCAGAATGCAATTCCTTAAAAAAGAGTTTTTTAGTTTCGGAAGATGTATTAAGAAAATTTATTTTGCCCGGCGAGTATAAAACTGAATCTCTGGGAAATATTACCCTGCGCGGGAAAACACAGGGAATAAAATTATTTAGCATTGAAAAAGTAAGAAATGGGGACACAAATTCAAAATAAACGTAACAGGAAATCAATTTTACTTTTCAGCGCATTCACTTCACTTGCTGCAATTGTTTTTGCTATAGTAACTCAGGGATTCAGGGTTACACCAATCATAAATCATCTTTTCTTCGGAATAGTTTTCGGGTTATTAATTTCCTTCATAGAAATATATTTGCTCGATTACAGACTCCGGAGAATGAAATTTATTAAAGCGGTCATCATCAGAAGCTCAATATACATAATCCTCTTCGTACTGGTCATACTTCTGATTGTAATAGTTAATCTCGAATTCCAGCCGGTTGATTTTGAAAATCGTGCAAAAAAATTCGGCAGCTTATCAGCTTTTTTTACCAGCAATGACTTTTTCATAATGCTCTCGTATTGCATAATCGTTGTATTCTTCATTAATTTTGTAAGACAGATCAACAGGCTGATGGGACAGAATGTCCTCCTGAATTATGTACTTGGTAAATACCAGCTCCCGCTGGAAGAAGAGCTCATCTTTATGTTCCTTGATCTTAAATCTTCTACGGCAATTGCAGAAAGGATCGGTCTTGAAAAGAATCATGAATTTCTTAATGACTTTTTCTACGATATGACAGATCCGATACTTGAATGCAAAGGTACCATTTATCAATATGTCGGCGATGAAATAGTTATAACCTGGCACATGAAGGACGGGATTAATGATCTTAACTGTTTGAATTGCTTCTTTAAAATACAGGAAAAAATACTCGGGAAAAAAGAAATATATACACAAAAGTATGATGTATACCCTGAATTTAAGGCAGGTCTTCACTGTGGAAAAGTGATCACCGGTGAAATAGGAGACATTAAAAAAGATATAGTTTATCACGGAGACACTGTGAATACTACTTCACGGATTCAGTATGAATGTAATGTCTACAATAAAATTTTTCTTATATCCAAAGAGCTGCTGGTAAAGCTTGATTTAAACAATGAGTATAATGCTGAATCAATGGGAAATATTAAACTTAAAGGCAAAATTACCGAGCTTGAACTCTTTTCTATTGAGAAAAAGATTGCTGAATAATCACCCAATCCTGAAAATAAATTTAAGAATCAGCAAATAATGACGGCACAGGCTGCAAGAAACATAAAGTCAATTCTAATCTTTACTGCTTTCACTTCCATCGGAGCTGTAATATATGCAATGGTAGAGAATGACTTTGGATTTTATCCGATGGCAAGCCAGTTCCTGATCGGATTGTTATTTGGAATTATAACATCAGTTGCTGAGATATATATTTTTGAAGATTGGCTTAAAAGAAAGCACTTCTCCGTGGCTTTGTTTATCAGGTCTGTATTTTATGTCATTGTCAGTGCGATAATAATTATCTCGGTTGTATCAAGCAGATTCGCCCGCGAAGCAGGGATTTATCAGTATGACCCTGATCTTCATGACAGCTTGCTGGATTATGCAACCAGCGAAGAATTTATTGAACTTTTATTATTCAGTGTGGTTCTTAGTTTTTTTGTTAATTTTGTCAGGCAAATAAACCGGCTGCTTGGACAAAACGTACTTTTAAATTATTTGAGAGGGAAATATCAGTTACCGCTTGAAGAAGAACTTATCTTTATGTTTCTGGATCTTAAGTCTTCAACTACTATCGCAGAAAGAATTGGTCTGAGAAAAAATCATGAATTCCTTAATGATTTTTTTCATGATATGACTGATCCGATTCTGGAATGTAAAGGAAAAATCTATCAGTATGTAGGCGACGAGATTGTACTTACATGGCATTTAAAAGAGGGCGCTAAAAATCTTAATTGTATAAAATGCTTTTTTGAGATACAGAATAAAATTTATAACTTAAAGGATTCATACATAAAAAAATACGGAGTCTATCCTGAATTTAAAGCAGGACTTCACATCGGAATGGTGGTTACCGGTGAAATAGGAGATATAAAGAAAGACATTGTTTATCACGGTGATACAGTGAACACTGCTGCCCGCATACAGACTGAATGCAATGTATATAACATGAAGCTTCTTATTTCAAAAGAATTGAAAGATAAATTGAAATTCGACGGCGAATATAAAGTTAAATCAATGGGAAACATACGATTAAGAGGAAAGGAAAATGAACTTGAACTTTTCTCGGTAGAAGAAAATTAAATTCTAATCCGGAAGGAAAACGAAGCCTGATAAGTACTAAGCACTCCGGTAATAATTATCCTGATTCTTATTTATGATCCTGGCTTTTTTATTTTCTGCAAGCTGAAGATATAAAAAATTCTTAATCTTGCTCTTCAAATATTCATCTTTAACCGGGAAAGCTGTTTCAATCCTTCTGCTGAGATTTCTTTTCATCCAGTCTGCCGACGACAGATATATTTTCTCATTGCCGTTATTATGAAAAACAAAAACCCTGCTGTGCTCAAGAAACCTGTCCACAATACTTACGGCGGTTATGTTTTCACTTAATCCTTTTATTCCGGGAATAAGGCAGCAAATTCCCCGTACTATAATATCTATTTTGACTCCCCTCTTACCGGCTTCATAAAGCTTATCTATCATTTTCCTGTCCTCAAGGCTGTTGACTTTGATTAAGATTGACGCTTTAAATCCTTTGTCAGCATTTTCTATTTCATTATCAATTAATTTCAAAAGACTTTTTTTCATATTAAACTGTGCGACCAGCAGTTCTTCAAATTCAGGAGTTTCCAATTTTTTTTCGAGATAATTAAAAAGTGTATCGACTTCATTAGTTATTTTCCTGTCTGCAGTAAACAAGCCAAAATCCGAATATATCATTGCTGTGTTTTCATTGAAGTTACCGGTTGAAAGATAACAATAATTAACATTCTCTCCCTGCTCTTTCCGTTTCGAAAGACATAATTTTGCGTGAACCTTAAGTCCGGGAATGCTGTAAATAATTTTTGCTCCTGCCTCCTCAAGCTGTCTGGCATAATCAATATTTAACTCCTCATCAAACCTTGCTTTAATTTCTACAAATATTGTTACTGCTTTTCCGTTTTTTAATGCATTCATCAATGACTTAACGATAAGCGAATTTTTTGCAGCACGATACAAAGTAATTTTAATCATGCTTACATCTTTATCAAAAGCAGAATCTTCAATAAATTTTATTACGGGGTCAAATGATTCATAAGGAAAATGCAACAGATAATCTTTTCCTGAAACAGCATTCAAAATGTTACCTGATAAACAAAGCTCTTCATTAACTGACGGCTTTAACAATTCATACTCATGCTCTTTCATATGAGGGTGAGGAAATTTAATAAAGTCATTGAAGTTGTGATACCTGGCACCCGGTATAAGATCTTCTTTGGATAGTTTTAAAGATTCCTTCAGAAATTTCAAAAAATTTTTGGAAATTGCTTCATCATACAAAAATCTGCATGGTAATCCTGTCACTCTTTTATTTAAATTCTTTTTAATTTTATCCAACAGACTTCCTTCATATTCATCATCAATGTAAAGATCAGCATCCCTGGTCAGCTTCACAGATATTGCCTCTTCAATTAAATAACCCTCAAACATTTCCTTTAAACCCTTTCTGATTATATCATCGAGAAATATTATGGAAGTCTCTCCGGGTGTAGAAGGAAGAACGAAAAATCTCGGAAGTCTGTCGGCAGGAATTTCAGTCATTGCGTACGTAAATTTCTTTTTTGTCTTTGTATTTGGCGAACTTAGTTTCACAGCCAGATAAAGACTGCCTGATTTGAGAAAAGGTTTTATCTTGTTTCTGACTAACAAAATTGGATTTATAAGAGGTCTTATTGTCTGTGAAAAATATTCCTTAACAAAATCCGACTGATCGGTATTAAGCTCTGTATCACTTTTAATGAAAATTCCAAGACCGGCAAGTTCAACTAAAATTTTACTTCTGAATATGATTCCGAATTTAGTTTGCAGTGAATAAACTTTCTTATGTATCTGCTGAAGTAATTTTTCAGGGTTAAAATCGAGAACCTTTTTGGATTTATTGTTAAATTCCAAAAGACTCCTTATGAAAGCAACTCTGACTCTGAAGAACTCTTCAAGGTTGGATGAAAAAATTGCGAGGAATTTTATTCTCTCAAATAAAGGCACCGAATCATCCGCAGCTTCCTGCAAAACTCTTTCATTAAATGAAAGCCAGCTCAGATCCCGGTTAAAATATTTCACTGAATAAATTTTTTCGGATAGTCAAATGATAAAAATTTTCCTGTTCCATAATCAATGTCCTTCCATTTATCAACATCAAAACCAATTCCAAAAACTCCGGATGTAGGAATGTTATCAAGATTGTGACTGCAAAGTGAATTGGCAAAGAAAGTAATATCCGGATTATGTCCGACTAAAAACACAGTTTTATGTTTATCATCTGTTTTTCTTAAAATCTTAAGCATATCTTCATCGTCTGCCATATACAAATCTCGTGTTGCATGAATGTTCTTGGATTTATAATTTGCTTCTTCAGCAAGTACTTTCGCGAACTCATGTGCCCTGACAGCTGAACTGGTAAGTATAAGATCAGGTATGATTCCTTTCTTTTTTAAAAAGCCGGCCATAAAAGGAGCATCACGTTTTCCCCGTTTATTCAGAGGTCTGTCGTGATCATTGAGAGAAGCATCATCCCAGCTCGATTTAGCATGCCTGATAAGATATAGAGTCTTGATAAGTTAAAAGTTAAAAGTTAAAAGTTAAAAGTTGAAAGTTAAAGTTGTTAAGTATGTTTAACACATTCATATGAAAGCATGTTTATATATTCGATGACGAAATGTGCCACACATAGTGACGTTTCACGTTTGACATTTGACGTTTGACGTTTGACGTTTCGCGTTTCACGTTTGACGTTTGACGTTTGACGTTTCACGTTTCACACCTACTCCAGCAGATTCAAATCCTGTACAGGTATATACATAAATGCAATTGTATATGCTATCACCGACGCTATCAATCCAAACATGAAAATAGTGTAGCATAATCTTATGTATTTATATTTTCGTCCAAGTGCTTGTCCGAGAAAATAAAAATCCTTTATCATACTTCCGTATAAGTATTCCTTATCGTTCATCATTTGATTCATTCCCCACTCGAAATCTTTTAATTCCATCTTATAAAAATTTCCAAAGAATAAAAGATTTGTTATTTTGTTATGAATCTCAGCCTTAGTAAATTTTCC
Source organism: uncultured Ignavibacteriaceae bacterium (assembly GCA_964399995.1). GTDB lineage: Bacteria > Bacteroidota > Ignavibacteria > Tepidaquicellales > Tepidaquicellaceae > JAGPCH01. The sequence continues at coordinate 1,223 of CAYNTN010000165.1, read as the reverse complement.
AGAAGTATTTTTAGGATATAAGGCAAGTACCGCATAAATGATACATATCATACATACTATGAGAAGCATAAAGGTCGGTATTACCAGCTGGGGATTTGCGTCTAATTTTCTTATCATTATCGTCACAATGGCTCCGATAATAAGAGTGTTTATGCTGATCATTATGTTTGCCTTATTGTCAGCCATGCCGCTGAATTCAACGTGTGTCCTCACAGTGTTCCTGAACATTGTTTCAATACCTCTGTCCGACTTTAAGCTTGCTTCCTTCTTTGCTTCAAGCTTTTGCTTCTCAAGCTCAATTTTCTGCTGCTGCTTTTCATTGCTTTCGCTTTCATCCAGCTTCTTCCTGTATTTCTTCTGCAAACTTACAAGGGCTTCCGTTTTTCTTTCGTCAAGAGCTTTTCTGGCATATTTTGTAAAATATTTATGCGTTGTAAGAAAATCAATATTCAGTTTCAGCCATTCAAGTTGTGTGTATTTTTTATTGCCTGCTTTCTCCCATTCGACTCTCAGCAGATCGGATTTGCTTTCGTTGTCCTTAGTTCCGAGATGATACAAATCGGCGTCACATAATACTTCATCAAGAATATTCTTCGGTGTCTGGGGAAATCTAGTTGAATTTATGCAGCTTACTACTTTTTCTATGTTCTCTTCTTTATAATTATTTTCCTTAAGAAATTTTCTTGCTATTTCTATGCTTACATCTTCATGATTATCACTTTTTTCAGTAAATCCTGCATCATGAAACCATCCGGCGAGTGTAACTATTTCCAATTCCTCCTCTGATAATCCAGTCTTATTACCAATTTTTTTAATCGCCTCCACAACATCTTCAGTGTGCTTGTAATTATGATATACATATACCCCCGGCAGCTTTGATTTCATCAGTTCGAATACATAATCTGAAGCTGCTTCTGTAATTGGCTTGTTGTTCTGTATCATTCCTCAGTTTTAATTTTGGTGTAAAATAAAAAATTTAATGAACAGATTAAACTGCATTATTACTTTATCTTAAGTTTAATGAATTTGGGACAAACGTTAAACCGAGAATATTATTGTTTACCATTTAACTTATTCCCAGATTGTTCAATAGAAACTTTTTTTACCACTTAAACACGAAGAGCACATCGTAGCCTTTAGGCTACAATCAAATTTTAATGAATTTTAACACAGAGACACAGAGAAAAACATAAAGGAATAATTCGATTCCTCTGTGCCTCTGT
>CAYNTN010000164.1:0-9296 GCA_964399995.1 uncultured Ignavibacteriaceae bacterium | reverse complement strand
AATCCTAGTTCAGACAATAAAATCACAAATCTACTTATACGCTTCCTTATGCACCGTCTTCACTGCCCTGCCCGACGGGTCATTTGCATTCTGAAATGAAGCATCCCACGCAAGAGCTTCACCTTGGCGGAGATTCTCTGTTTCTATGTTATTGCCTGTGTTGCACTCACTGTTGTTGTGGTGAACAGGTTCTTTGACGCTATTCCACGGTGCTCTTCTCGGCATAATTTTAAACATTTGATTAAGAAATTCCCTGCATTTCTCAGGGTTGAATTAAATTTTGTAATACATTGTAATACTTCATAATACTTCATAATACATCATAATACATTGTAATCGATTCTCCGTTGATTTTTTTGAACTAAAGTTATAACTTAAATCAGTTTTATAAAAAAACAGAAAGTCCGAGTCCTGTACGACTATAAATCCAGGGGTTATACTGTTTGTTCTTTTTGCCACCACGCTTGAGATCTCACAAAATATTTGAAAGGCAGTTAATTAAAAGACTGCCTTTTTATTTTCTATGTAAAGAACTTGTCAAAGTTATAAGAATTGTTTTTCAAATGCAAACGTTTTCAAATAATTTAGTTATTGACAATAAATTATTCTTAACAGTAAAAACTTTTTTTGATCTGAACCAACTTTCATATCCCGCATATCTCAAACGCATACTTCTGATAATCAATCTTCTGCTTTGTAGCTACATTGTCTTTCCAGGCTTTTTCTTCATGCGATATATCAACAATTTTCGAAATTGGTTTCAGGTCTGAAAAGAAGTTCAGAGTATTGCTCAGACTCTCAAGCTCATCCTTATTAAAATATTCATTATTAAACTTCAATATCTTTTTCATACATTCAAAAGCACCATTGTCATTTACAAATTCTTCCACTTCAAAAACGCCTCTCTGCTTCATCAGTTCATAATAGATATCAAACAGATCCGGCACAGGTCCCTTATGAATTGCAATATATTCCGATCCGGAAATAGAGTAACCTGTATTTTTATAATTGAGAAAGTCAGAATAAAATAAAAACTTATTTATATAAGTCTTAAAAGAATCACCGTAGTTCTCAAGAAAAAAAATAACCATATATGCATACTTATTTAAATTAAAAACCCGAAATCCTGTTTTGCTTGTAGCGCGGATAAATTTTTCCTTTATGAAGTCTGCAAAATCTCTTTCTTTTTCTTTGTCCGCTTTCTTTGAATTAATTATTTTCATCACATCTTCAAATTCAACCCTGCTTAATATTTCATTCTTATAAACTGAAATGCATTCCTTCACCATCTCCTCAAACTTCTCCGGATCTGCTGCCATCTTTAAAATTCTTGCGTTTGATATGCTGGGTACTTCGCCGTTCTCGTAACTTCGGTAAACATTATCGCCGAATCCAAGTATCCGAGACATTTTTATCGGATTTAATTTATATTCTTCTCTGATTTTTTTAATCTGCTCTGGAAAGATAATGTTATGATGTTCCCTGTATTGATTATAAACCTGATTCATATTCAGATCAATCAGAAAATCCGGTTCAATTTCCTTATTGCATTTTTCACAAAGATAAAAATGCTCTGTTATATCGAATTTCTCTTTTCTGAATTCTACCTGCTTTGGTCTTCTTATTAATTTTGCTTCCTCATTGCATTCCGGGCAAAAATATTTCTTATCCATATTAATGTTTTTTATTTTTTTGGAAAGTTCATTTTAGTTTTTGCAAAATGAAATGAATGACAAATTACTTTTCTATTTTCGCCGCCTAAGTTTAGCTTAATATAAATCTCTCTGTTATCTATTTCTTTTCCAAAAACCCAAAAGTGTCCACCTTCTTCAATGTCAACTCTTGGACCCTCAGAATAATCTTCTTTAGTCAATTCCAATAAAATATTTTTAACATTCATAACTGACAGACCCAATTGAATCATCGTATCTTTATCTTCTCTCTTTCTCTTGTAAATTCGAACCCGTAAAAATCAATTTTTATCCGGAGTTTGTTTAGAAAGTCATCAATATCTATGTCATCTTCCATACTTATACAAAATAATATAATAGTATTTTTTTATCAAGTCGTATTAAAACATTAAAGCAAAATATAATTATTATTGTAATTGTAGAGATAGTATTACTTTTTAGTATGAAATATCAGTTGGTTCAGTCATTAATTTAAGTAAAGCAGCTTGTAAGTCCAAGCATGCTTTCCAATAGCTAAATTTAGTTCATTTATAATATAACCGAATATTCCGACAAATATTCATTTAAATTTAATCCCAACCTGTATTCTCTCGTGAAATCAAACAGCCAATTGCCGGCTTTTCTTTGATTAGAATTATATGTGACTGAATACGATTTGTTAATTTTTGACGGGTGACTGCTGTAATCTGTTATCACATTAAACAATGTATATAAGCTATCACCTAATTGATCGGAGTATCTTTTATACGTGTTCCAAAAATAAGAACTTAGTCTTTGTAACTTTTCTTCCAGCTTTGGTCTTGCTTCATCATCTTTACCATTTCCGTTTCGAATAAGCTTCAATCCAAGAGCTTTGCAGAATAAAGGAAAAAGATATTTGCAATCAATTTTTTGTTTAGATATATATTCAACATCAGTAATGAATTTATCTTTCAGATATTTGAACTCATCCTTTTTTGTTTTAAAATTAATTTCCTCATTGAATAATCTGTTGTGAAGGTATCCGAACTCTATTGTATCATTGTCGAAGATAACTCCGTTCTTACAGATCCACCGACAGAACCCTACTTTGAAAGAAAGTCTGAATGATCTGTTGTAGCTGTTCGTTATTCTTACAAACTGAATAAAATCATCTTTTACAATTTTGAATTTTCCACTTTCTGCTGTAAGATCTATATGGCAGAATGACTGCGTATTAGGAAAGTGAATATTGAATAAATTTATTTCACTATCATTTTTTATGTCAAATAGGTCTTTCATACATTGTCTGCCAAATTCGAGAGCTCTCTGATTAGTTATCAGTTTATAAGAATCGGATACAATGGAAATTACATTATTAGTGTGCTGATTTACAATTGCGCGATGCGACGGTACTTTCTTGTAACAATTTTTAATCTTGTGATAAACTGCTTCCTCTTTTACAGGGAATAATGCTTCCGGTAATTTATTCTCTTTCATGATTTGTTATTTTAAGTTTATTAAATGTTTAGATTTATTTCCTGATTCAATTGATTCACAAAAATACTCCCGGGCTTCTCCCTCTTCGACAAACATGTTTCTCATTGACTCTGCATCTTTTTGAAAATGAATTGTATAATCTATAGAAATTGACGAAGCCGCACTCAGAATATCATGACCTGTTCCAATGTATTTAAAATCCCATCCGTCTTTCTTGAGAAGTTCAATTAAATCTCTGATTTGAACTCCTGTATATTCTTTCGAATCATTCTCCAGACCGTCTGTAAGTATTGTTACATTAAAGTAACATTTCTTATTAATGAGCTTATGACTCTTTAATTTATTTATGCTGAAACCGATTGCATCATACAATGGAGTCATTGAGTCAGGTTTGTAAGAGCTCTCATCAATTTTAATAATCCTTTTCAATGGTTCTGCGTCTAATAATGTTTTTATTCCAAGGCTATTGAAAGTTACGAATGAAACAAAGTGCTTTTGATTTGGAAATTTTTTCTCCAGAATTTTAATTGAAGATATCACTTCATTAAACCCGCTTATGATTTCTTTTTTAATTGTCTGCATTGAACCGCTTTCGTCAAGAATAATCAGATTGTAAACATTGAATTTTTTGGCTGAAGAATACTCTGTTTTTTTTGTTTTTGAAAAATTCATTACAATTTCCCTTCGAATTAATTTGTTTTAAAATAATTTTGTAAAAGAAGATGCTGAATTAAACAATGAAGAAAGTCAATAGCATCTCTTACATTACTATATACACAAGTTTTGTAATTATTTGGTGCTTCGGGAAAATAATTTTTTGAAGAAGCCGTGTGGTTTAGTTGTAGCGAGTTCTAATTGAGGTATTTCGCCGTATATTGTATTAATTTTATCAATCTGATCCTGACTTAATTTTGAAATGAAACTGTCAATACTACTATCGGCTTTTTGAAACTTAGGATAATCTGAAACTTTTTGTAAGGAAATTTCTTCCATTACAATATTAGAGGAAGGTAGTTCTAAAGTAAATAACAATTCAACATTATTTTTCTTTAGTTTTTTATATAGCTTGCTCGCTTTTCTCTGAATTTTTTTGAAAATATTCCATCCGGTTTCAGCAGCAATTCCTATATTCTCTGATGCTTTTGAAATATTAATCTTATTTTGATTATCACAAATTTTATAAATCTCATTAAACATTTGCAATTCATCCTGCCTTAGTTCACTTTTCAATTTTTTAAAAAACATTACAACAGATTTAACATTTTCCTTTGCTTCAATTGATTCGTAATGGTCAGGTAATATTTCCTCGTAATCATCTAAGGAAATCAAAATGAAGATATCCTTATTTCTTTCCTTAAAGTTAATAATTTTGTTTTTGAGAATTGATCTACAGTAACTTTCAAAACTTCCTCTGTCATGATCAAAACTATCAAGAGCTGAGACAATAGTATCCATGACAAGTTCTTCTCTGACTTCATAAGAAATTTTAAAAGTACTCGAGTAGGATAAAAGACTATTCCTGTATCGAATGAAATATTTATTTAAGAATTCCTGAGACATAGCAAAAGTAAATTGTTTTGAAAATAATCTTTACCGAGGGGATTTTCAATTTTAATTGTCTGAACTATGATTTTTAGGATTAAAGGATCTTAAGATTACATTATAATCTGTAAAATAGTTTTTTCATTCGCCGTTGTTGGTCTTAGCCTGCCAGTAGCAATATCGAATTTTGAAAAAATATTATTGGCAGGCGAAACCAACATCAATACTGACAAAGCTTTGTTGCTGGTCATGCTTACTTCGTTAGCTAAGACCAACAAGGGCGGGATAAATATTCATTTAATCAGACTCATTTTTTTTGAAGAAGAAAAGATTTGTCCGCCGCTTTCAAGGCTCAATCTGTAAAAATATATCCCGCTGGGAAGACTAGAAAGATCAAGCACAGATGTATAATAACCTGAAGTTCGGAATCCTCCGGCGATTTCCATTACTTCCTTGCCGTTAATATCAAACAGCTTCAGAGTTATATCACCGTCAACCGGGATTTCATAATTTATTTTTGTAGAAGGATTAAATGGATTTGGATAGTTCTGTGACAGGGAAAACTTTGTGGGAATACCTATTACAACCTCTGTTTCAAAATTGTGATATTCAAAATTACCGTTAAAATCAATTTGCCTTAATCTGTATAAGTATTTTCCTGAATTTAAATTCCTGTCTGTATACTCATATGATCCGGGTGAGGATGAATTTCCATAACCGGACATAAAAGCGATCCGTGTCCAATTCTCAATATCCGAATCTTTCCTTTCTATGTCAAAACCGAAATTATTTTCTTCGAAAGAAGTTACCCAGGAGAGACTGACATTATTTTTTTCAACTATTGAATTTAATGAAGCAAGCTCAACCGGAAGGACATTGTTATTCCAGTAACTGTTAATTGATATTCCGTCGACTATTGAGCTTATTCCCGGAGCGTCCTGATATAAAAACATAGCACTCATTCCGGGAATGTCATCACCTGAAGTTACCGGTCCAATCGTAGGACGAGGCTCATTCGAAGGAGCAGCTGATGAAAAAACAAAAAGGCTTAAAGAGTCACTCGAGGAGGGAACAAATACCTGTTTCAATATCAAAAGATAAGTAATATTCCTGGAGTATCTGGCGTATGTAAATGTTGGAGAAGCATTCCTTTTAGACATCCCAAAGGCAATTTTATTAGCAGAATCCCTGACATGAATAAAATCATATGTTGTATACAGGCTCAGAGTAGAACTGAAACCGGCAATCATTACTTCCCCGGAGCCTTCATTTGTCACCCTGACTAATAGTGAAACATAAACACTTCCGGAGGATGTACCGGGGGAAGGATCGAAAATACGAAACATATGGATATAATTAGCCTGATTATCAAGCTTTGCAGCATTGTCAATACCCGAACCGGAGTAATTCGGAAAGATCAATCCCGGAGAAACAGCCTTTATACGCTCTACACCCAAGGGACCAGAGGAACCCCAACCTATATCAGAACCTGCGGGATAAGAAAAATTTTCCGTAAAAGACTGTGAATACAAATTGGAAGCTAAAGATATCACCAGACATGTGAAAATTAATTTCATTTTCATGATTGTTTTTTAAATTTAAATGGATTTTTTTAAACTGTCTGGGTGGTTGCTTAATTTAGAAAATAAATATTTTAATTACAATTTAATTTAATTATAATTCTATCGTCTCCGCAGAGTCATTCCGCAATGACACTTCATTGAAAGAGAAAACTTCAGCGGGAGATTCAGCGGAGACAAAGTAAAATATTTTAATCCTATCATCCTTTAATCCTAAAAATCCTAGTTCAGACAATTTTCTCCCACGGCGGAGTCTCCTGCTCTTTGGGACTCCGCCGGAATACACACTCTACGGCAGAGTCCTGGAAAAAGCGCCAGAGACTCTGCCGTGGGAAACGGAGAGGATTGCAGAATGACCAGACTTTGGAGACGATAGAGGAAGTGTTGTTACTCATAGCTTTTCGACTTATATTTTGAGTAGAAAATCAAAATCTGAATATCTTTTTTCGCCGTTGTTGGTCTTAGCCTGCCATTATCAATATCGAATTTTGAAAAAATATTATCGGCAGGCGAGACCAACAACAATACTGTAAAAGCTTTGTTGTTGGTCATTCTGGCTCTTTGTAAATATCTGACCTAATATTCCTTTTTGTGTGCTTGATTCCCTGAGTAATACAGAATAATGTAACTCTAACTCGGCTCCTTTATTCGAGACCAGACTTTCCCAGCTGTATTCTTTAGGAATGGTTAAGCTTACGGTTATGCGGCGGTTTGCTGTATTCGTCTGCCATTTTTAAAAAGAGTAGATAAGTCAGCTGCTCAAGATAATCTCCGTATCCAACGTCGACATCGCAGAGAGGATTGCAGAAATCATATTTTACTTGTTATTGAATGTGTATTACTGCTCGTATTTCCTTAATCAGTTCAACTTATTAATAGTGACTTCTGAAAAACTAACCAGGTATGTCATTCCTGCGTGCTCCTGGCAGGAATCCAATCAACAAATGTGAGTTTTTATTCAAAACCTGGTAATCGGATCCCTGCTAAAGAATGTGTCTCAAAACCTCTTATTTACCACAAAGTCACAAAGACACAAAGAAAAATGTTTTGAAAATAGAAGTCTTTGTGCCTTTGTGTCTTTGTGGTAAAAATGTTTTCTTAGTTTTGAGACACCCTCTAAAGCAGGCGGGGATGACAGTATGGGTTTTTCAGAAGTTTCTAATATTTAAAAGTTATGTTTTAAGGATTCTGCATAGTTTCATAATTTCTTTTTGTGTTTCCTCTCTGAATTCCTTCAAATCATCCATCGAAATTATTCCATCAATCAGCTGTGCTGCAATGGTATCAATATAATCTGAACCCCGCATTCCATCATATCTGCGGGCTATATGTTTATCATTGTCTTTAACTGTTTGATAAAGCAAATGGTAAGCAGCTCGATTATCAGTTTCCTTACTTTTCCAATTCTGCAAAACAGTATCTGCATCGTACAAAGACTTCGCAAATTCTATTTGTAATCCTTTCTCAATTACTTCACGGGCGATTTTCTTCTCTCTTTTTGAAAGTGTGATCATTTTGTCTGAACTATGATTCTCTTGATTTATGTGATTGATATGATTTAGTTTAGATATTTCTCCTTATGGCTAATCAAAGTATTCTTAATATCAAAGCTCGGATGACCTGTATTTTTTATTGGTTAAGCGTTTGAAATTTAAACTCGTTTCACCAAAGTTAATAAGTAATCCTATTTCAAGATTGTATGCTTCTAAATAATTTATTGCTTGCGTAAAATGTACATTTTCTAATTTTATGATTGCCTTTAATTCAACAGATACAATGTCATTGACCAAAAAATCAACCCGCCTATTTCCTATCTTTCATCTCTGTAAAAAATTGGCATTTCATATTCTCTTATAAATTCAATTTCCATTAAACGCATTTCAATCTCTAGTGCCCTTCGATATATTACTTCCTGAAATCCATACCCAAAGTTGAATGGACTGTCATTGCACATCCAATAATCTTAGATGTCAACTCTGAATATTTATATTGTTCTTTAATCATTACAGTTGCTTTATGCAATTGTTTTTTGTCTGAACTATAATTTACATGATTCTAGTTATTTGTCTGATTTGCTCAATAAAACTTCTTAGCTGTCTGAACTATGATTTATATGATTTATCTGATTTATATGATTCTTGTGATTTGTTCAATACAAATCTTTCTCCCACGGCGGAGTCTCCTGCTCTTTGGGACTCGGCCGGAATACACACTCTACGGCAGAGTCCTGGAAAAAGCGCTAGAGACTCTGCCGTGGTATGAAATTCAACACATTAATCCTATCATCCTTTAATCCTAAAAATCCTAGTTCAGACAATAAAATCACAAATCTACTTATACGCTTCCTTATGCACCGTCTTCACTGCCCTGCCCGACGGATCATTTCTCCCACGGCGGAGTCTCCTGCTCTTTGGGACTCCGCCGTAATACACACCCTACGGCAGAGTCCTGGAAAAAGCGCCAGAGACTCTGCCGTGGGTATTAAAAAATTATACATTCTCCCACGGCGGAGTCTCCTGCTCTTTGGGACTCCGCCGGAATACACACTCTACGGCAGAGTCCTGGAAAAAGCGCCAGAGACTCTACCGTGGTATGAAATTCAACACATTCTCCCACGGCGGAGTCTCCTGCTCTTTGGGACTCCGCCGTAATACACACTCTACGGCAGAGTTCAGGAAAAAACACCACAGATTCTGCTGTGGGAATAAAGTAAACCTGACAGGTTTAAAAGTTTGCTATAAAGTATGAAAATTATACATTCTCCCACGGCGGAGTCTCCTGCTCTTTGGGACTCCGCCGGAATACAGACTCTACGGCAGAGTCCTGGAAAAAGCGCCAGAGACTCTGCCGTGGGTATTAAAATTATACATTCTCCCACGGCGGAGTCTCCTGCTCTTTGGGACTCCGCCGGAATACACACTCTACGGCAGAGTCCTGGAAAAAGTGCCAGAGACTCTGCCGTGGGTATTAAATCCTAAAAATCCTAGTTCAGACAATAAAATCACAAATCTACTTATACGCTTCC
>CAYNTN010000163.1:0-9388 GCA_964399995.1 uncultured Ignavibacteriaceae bacterium | reverse complement strand
TACGGGTATGTTGATTAGTGTTGCATTTTAACACAGTACCTTTGTGGTTAAGCAAAGTTTTGAGACAGCCTCCTCAGATTTGATTCTGAAAATCTTTTCTCGTAATCCTGCATTGAATCCTAAAAACCTTTCAAAAGATTTTCAATAAAATCATTCATTTTAAGCGAATAATCAGGTTTTATTTTGGATAGACTTATTATCAGACACTAAAATTTTAATAAATTAGATTTTGAACAGCCGAAGAGTAAATATATTTTTGAAGAAAAATCATCCGTCATCCCGAACCAGCTGATTTTTTCCGCAAATTTCATTTTTCCATCTATCGGGATGATGGCAGGCTGAATGAAACGGCTCCTTGCTTAAGGAGCCGTCAGTCTGAAATAAATCAAAGTGAAATTATAATTCTAAAAACCTAAATCCAATAAATCATGAATCCTAAAATTATTACCAATTCAGGGGCGTTAAAAATTTTTATCAGCTTAAAAAATTTTACTTTAATATTCGCTATGATTTTATTTTTTGCTGAACCCGGTGAAGCTAACTATATTCAGAAAAAAGATTTTCCCGTTAAATTTAATCCGGCAGGAAAATCGAATGACGGTTTCTCACGGGAAAATATTTCCGGACTTCTCGATGAAAAAGGTCAACCGCTTTTCAGAGGACAATCTTCTGATGACTCACTTGTATCTGATGCAATCAGCGAAAGATTTCTAAACGGATTAAATTCTTCTGACCGTTTTGGATATTCTGTTTCAGGAGCAGGTGATGTCAATGGTGACGGTTTTGATGACTTAATTGCAGGCGCTCCTTATCATGACGTTCCGTTTACAGATGCCGGAAGAGTTTATATTTACTTCGGAGGAGTCTCATTCAACTCAGTTCCTGATGTTGTATTATCGGGTTCAGGTGTTAATCATTTCATGGGAACATCTGTAGCCGGTGCGGGTGATGTCAACGGCGACGGTTATGATGATGTCATCGCAGGTATTCCCGGTTATGCGGGAGCTAATGGCGGAGCACAGATTTTTTACGGAGGTGCAAACATGAACAATATTGCTGACGTGATAATTGTAAATTCAGGAACCGGTTCTCAGTTTGGCGCTTCGGTCTGCAGTGCAGGTGATTTGAACGGCGACGGTCTCAGTGATGTGGCTGTTGGCGCTTACGGTCATTTAACAAATACCGGAAAGGTAAGTGTTTATTTCGGCGGTTCTTCAATGAACAGCACTGTTGATTTAGTGATGACAGGAATTGCCACAAATAATTATTTCGGTTTTTCAATTTCACCTGCAGGCGATATCAACGGTGACGGATTCACTGACTTAGTTGTCGGTGCATACGGTTACAATAGCAATCAGGGAAGAGCATCCTGTTTTCTCGGAGGAAGTTCTATGGATACATTAGTTGATCTCACACTCTTTGGTACAACATCAAGCCTTGCAGGCTATTCGGTTTCTGATGCAGGTGATTTCAATGGAGACGGATATGGCGATATTGTAATCGGGACTCCGGGTTATTCATCTGCTACAGGCAGAGCAAATGTTTACTATGGAGGTGCAGCTTTAAATTCTTCAGCTGATATTGTAATCATTGGAGAGTCAAGTTCAGATTCGCTGGGTGCCAGCCTGTCATCCGCTGATTATAACTGCGACGGATACACCGATATAATTGTATCTGCTCCCGGCGCAGATGGAAAAGGAAAGACTTATATCTACAAAGGCGGTGAAGTTCCGGACAATGGACCTGATAAGCATATTAACGGAGAATCGGCTGGAGATTCATTCGGATTTTCCGTCAGTGACTGCGGTGATATAAACAATGACGGGATCACCGATTTTATTATCGGTGCGCCAAATAATGATTTGAACGGACTTAATTCAGGAAGAGCATATGTATATGTAAACTCAATGACGGGAGAAGATATTGCAGATGTTGTTTTTAGCGGAGTATCAGCAAATGACTATTTTGGATTTTCGCTTTCAAATGCCGGCGATGTTAATGGTGATGGTTTCAGTGATTTAATAATTGGTGCTTTTGGTTACAATTCAGGTTCAAACCTGGGCAGAGCATATATCTACTTCGGCGGCAATATTATTGATAACTCTGCTGATCTGATTTTCACCGGAGCAGCTAACTCTGATTTTTTTGGTGGTTCAGTATCGGGTGCAGGAGATGTCAATGGAGACGGATATAGTGACGTAATAATTGGTTCAAGCGGATATCCCGGAGGAGCAAATTCCGGGAGAGCATATATTTATTTCGGCGGAAGCTCAATGAATAATACTGCTGATGTTGTTCTTACAAATTCCGGAGCCGGTGACAAGTTTGGAGCTTCAGTTTCAGATGCAGGTGACTTAAATGCTGACGGCTATGCAGACGTAATAGTCGGGGCTGAAGGTTATAGCCTTGGAGCGAATCAGGGAAGAGCATTTATTTATTTCGGAGGAGCGTCAATGAACAGCACGGCAGATGTAACACTGTCAGGAGTATCTCCGGGTGATCATTTCGGACACTCGGTTTCAACTGCCGGAGACATTAACGGGGACGGATATTCAGATGTAATTGCAGGAGCTTATCGTTATAATGGAGGTACGGATCAGGGAAGAGCGTATATATATTTTGGAGGAAGTTCAATGAATAATGTTATAGATGTAACTTTAACAGGTGCATCTGCAGATGACATGTTTGGAATTTCGGTTTCCGAAGCCGGTGATGTCAATGCAGACGGATATTCTGATATTATAGTAGGCGCTTCAGGATACAGTTCGGGAACAGGACAAGGCAGAGCTTATGTGTTTCTCGGCGGAAGTTCAATGAATAATTCCGTAGATGTCACATTTACGGGAGTCAATTCAGGTGATTTTTTTGGATATTCAGTTTCAGGAGCGGGCGATGTAAATGCAGATGGTTACTCGGATGTAATAGTCGGAGCTTATGGTTTTAATCCGGGTGTTAATTTATCCAGTGCATATATTTATTACGGAGGAAGTTCAATGAACAATATTGCAGATGTAACGATGAGAGGAGCCGGAACAAACCCTTCTGACAGGTTCGGAATTTCAGTTTCTTCAGCAGGCGATATGAATAATGACGGTTATTCTGATGTAATTGCCGGAGGCGACGGAGCTGCTGGGGGAACGGGAAATGCTCATTTATTTTTGTCATCCTCAACTGAAGTCATTCCAAGAATTATTTCCGCTGATGATGTTCCTTTTGACCAGGGAGGTTTTGTAAATCTAAGGTGGCTCAGAAGCGGTTTTGATACTCAGAACGAGAATCTGATTACGGATTATCTGATAGAAAGAAGTCTGCCTCCCGGGATCAACGGGTTTGCGTGGAATACAGTTGCCATTGTGCCGGCTGTACATAACACACAATACTTTTATGCTGCCAATACTCTGAATGACTCGATGAACAGCAACACCGGTGTTCTGTATTTCAGAGTCACGGCTCAAACATCTTTTTCAAATCAATACTGGCGTTCGAATATCATGTCCGGTTACAGTATAGATAATCTTGCGCCTTTTGCCCCGGCAAACCTCTCTGCAAATCCATTACCGGATTATGTTAATCTTCACTGGGATGGAAATTCCGAATCTGATTTTCATCATTATTTGATTTTCAGAAATGGCTTGGAGATAGCAGCTTCATTAAACAGTGATTACAACGATTCATCAGCACTTCAGGACTCAGCTAATATTTACCGGATTGCTGCAGTTGATATACACGGAAATGTATCTCCTCTTTCCGACAGTGCAATGGTTATTTTTAATCAGAATGGAAGCGTTAATCTGAGTGTCATCATGCAGGGATTTTATAATGCTGCGTCTGATGAAATGAGCATCAGCGACACTGCAAAAATTTATTTAAGAAATGCAGGGGCTCCGTATGCAATTTCTGATTCTGCAAAATCTGTGATAAACAAATCAACATTTGCAGGTACATTTACTATCACAAATGCAGCAACAGGTAATTATTACATTGCAGTAAAACATCGTAATACAATTGAAACATGGAGTGCAAATCCGGTGAGTTATGCTTCCGGGGGAACGGTTGACTACAGCTTCATTTCTTCAGCTACTCAGGCTTATGGAAATAATCTTGTTAATGCTGACGCTTCACCGGTGAGATATGCAATTTACAGCGGAGATGTAAATCAGGACGGACTCGTTGACCTCATTGACATAGTAACTGTTTACAATGATGCATCCGGTTTTGTAACCGGATATAAGGTCAGCGACATTAACGGAGACAATATTACAGATTTGTCGGATATACTGATTACTTCTAATAATTCGAGTAGTTTTGTTTCGAAGGTAACGCCGTGATTCAATTAGGAATTAGGAATTAAGAATTAGGAATTAGGAATTAAGAATTAGGAATTAAGAATTCAGACTATTAGTCTGAGAAAATAAATTATCAGGTATTTTGGTTCTGGCTATGAAAGATTATGAGTTACGAGTTATGGTTCTTTTGTTGCATAATTAATAACCATTCTTTTTCAGGGAAATGAGGTGAATTGCGAAGTATAAATTCGAGATTGGTTTTTTCTTTTACAGTATTATTGACTTTGAGGCGTATCAAAGCTGTAATGCAGGTTAAAAAAGATTTCAAATTTTCCAAGTGAATCTTTGCTACTTCCGGATGATTTGAAGCATATTTTTTTAATCTGGAAATTACACCCAGGCAATCCTCAAAATTATTTTCGAGAAAATAAATCCTTATCAGGAGTTTTGAAGCAAGGAAATAGTCGATATAATTTCGTCTGCCCAATTTTTTTAAAAATTCTTTTGAAGCTGTTAATTCTCCGGTTTTAAATTTCAGCATAGCCATCGCAAGATTTACTTCATTATCTTTATATTTCTCCGGAAGGTAAACAGAGTATTTTCTTATGAAAGACTTGGTCCAAGCTACTTTGTTAAGTGAAATAGCTATCGAAACGAAATCTATAAACCTGTTTGTCAAAAAGTTTTCGCTTCGCAGCTCTTCGTCAAAACCTTCTTTTAATTTCTTTTTTATCAAACTGAATAATTCAGAATCGTTTTCGAATAGATTATGGTTTTTGTAATTAATGCATTGCTCTATCAGGACATTGTAAACAAACTTTCTGTCTTCTCTTGTGATTCCTTTAAGTTCATTTAAAAATATATTTTTCGCTTTAAAAAAAAATGTTGTATTTGAGTTTGTTTCAAATCCCATGTAAAGATTGAAGTATAGTGCTATGTGCGGGTAGTATTCCGGGAAATTCTGTTTTAAAAAGTCTAAGAATGCCTGCATGTTGATGTTTGACAAAAAAGGTCTGACAATGTCACTTTTAAAATTCTCTCCATTGGTGACCTGATGTGAAATTTCCATTCCCTTTAAAAGTATTTTCATAAGAAAGTAAAGCATAAAAATCTCCGAACTTTTATTATAATTTTTAAAATAATTCACCCTGTCATTTCGTTTCCGGTAAAATATTGAATTCATAGTATAAATTTCTGAAAGTATAATGCTTTCGGGAATTAACGAAATATTTTTTTTAAAATTTTTCATGACCTGATTTTTTTTGGCTTTGAACAAATTATCAAGATTGTTTTCAAGAAAATACTCCATCAGAATTTTATTGAGAAGAGGTTTATTGCTGGTTGTAATTTTGTCTACAATGAATTTTTCTGCAATTTTATACAGTTCCGAATACCGGTTCCATAAAGTTCTGTCCTTTTTATTTCTTTGATTAATTTCAGAAGTTTTCGATTCAATTGCATTCAGGGTGTTAGTATAATTCCGGTTTTCTTTTCCGCTGTATAGAGCCGTAAATTTTTTAAATTCTTTTTTATCTGCTTCGGAAAAAGAAGAATATAGTCTGTAAAATTTTATTGTGTTTTTACTTCTCATGGAAATTTCTTGAATAAGCTAAGGCGAAAATACAGTTTTACAGAATAAAATAAATTCAAAAAAAGGAAGCTGTGATTTTCATGTGAAAGTTCTTAAAGCAGGGGAAAAAAAAGGCAGATCTCCCTTCAGCTCTGCCTTTATGAATATAATTTATTTTACTACTGCCATTTTCATTACTTTGATAAATCCTGCAGATTCAAATTTATAATAATAAATTCCGCTGGAAAGATTTGAAGCGTCAAAGTTGATGGAATGATATCCTGCAGTAACAATGTTGTTCAGTAAAACTGCAACCTGCTTACCCGACAAATCAAAAATTTTAATTGAAGCAACAGCATCATTAGGAATATCAAAGTCAATTGTCGTAACAGGATTAAAAGGATTAGGATAATTCTGTTTCAGC
Organism: uncultured Ignavibacteriaceae bacterium; assembly: GCA_964399995.1. Lineage (GTDB taxonomy): Bacteria > Bacteroidota > Ignavibacteria > Tepidaquicellales > Tepidaquicellaceae > JAGPCH01. The sequence continues at coordinate 3,108 of CAYNTN010000163.1, read as the reverse complement.
TGGAATTTCACAGGTGTTCCAATTCCTATTTCACTTCCCAGAGCATACCATTTGAAATTTCCGTTGTAATCAACCTGTCTAATTCTGTATGAATATCTTCCCGAGTTAAGATTTTTATCAGTGAAAGAATATTCATGTGGCTGATTACTGGTAGCATGACCTCTGACGAAGCTGATTTTTTCCCAAATATCGGTTCCGGAAAGCTCTCTGTAAATTTCAAATCCCGAATTATTATCTTCTGCAAGGGTTTTCCAATTAAGTGTAACATCTCTTCCGTTAATATTTGCAGTGAATGAAGCAAGCTCAACAGGTAGAACACCGAAGGTGATCCTGTCGCAGAAATCACCTCTTAGATAGTTGTCTGAAACATTACCTGTTAAAACAAGCTTCTTTGCACCGTTCGCTGAGCTTGATGCAAAAATTCTTCCGCATGGAAGCCTGCATTGAACTGCTGTAGCGCCAATGATGACTCCATTAGTCCCACCGCTGATTGTAAAAATTCCTGTAAGTCCGTTAGTATTAGTTGTTTTGCTGTAGTCATTTAGAGACGCGTTGCTGTCTGAGAGACACAGGTTAACAACAATACCGCTTTGAGGACCGCCATCCATATTTACAATTTTTATTCTGAACTGATCCGGATCAACTTCAGGAATAAATTGAATCGGAGTAATCACTGTTCGCGGAGTGAAATTTGCATTAGCATCATTTACAATGTACCATGCGCGGGTGTGAATCCTTTTGTGAGCAGCAATTTGTGAAGCTGATCCTGTGGTTGTATCCATTGTATTCAGGTCTAGTCCTTCAGTGAAATGATGAATTGCAATCTGAACTGCAGCTACTTCCTCATCGATACTTGAAAGATGTCCCGGGGCATTATGATTATATTCTTCATAATGATACAAAACATACAGTACTTTTTCATCGATTACATTAATTCCGCTGTCACGGTAACTTTGATTTGGAAGCACATTGTTTTCTAAATCAAGACTGTAAAACTCTCCGTTTCCTCCGCCTACATTATTTCCGCAGTGAGTTCCCAGTACAAGGGCAATTGGATTGTGAGGGGGGTACGGATTTAGAAAGCTCCCGTCATGTACTTTACAGTCCGCTATAGTCATTGTACCATCAGTGCAACGCTCGTATCGGTTACCGGTAAAATAACAGCTTTGTGAATAAGTCAAATTGCTTAAGGTGAACAGCACAAGAAAAATGCTTAAAACACTAAGTTGAATCTTTGAGATCATTTTTTGTCTCCTTTTTAATTTAATTAATAAAATAAGCAGATAATTTATTGGGTTATTTTATCTGCAGAATAATGTGAAATAAAAGCAAACAGTAAATTTAAAGATTATCATTGAAGATTATCAAGCTTTGTAATAAAAAATGCGGTTAATTATTTTGGGGTTTAACTAACCGCACTTTTAGGGCAATAATAATTATTCTTTCAATTATTACTGACTGGAAGATTGATAATTAAGAATTAAGAATTAAGAAATGAAATTATAAGGATTTTAATGAAAAAGCAAATACCGGATTTTTAAAACTTACCCACACATGAGGCGAGTAAGGTGATCGAGTGTGAATGAGTGAAAGTGTGATTAGTTGAGTTGAGTGACTTTCAATGCTGTCCAAATTATTTTCCAAATCCAACGATAACTGCATTTATGTGTTGGTTTTAGTCAAAATATTTCTAATCCATAAACAACTCACCCGTTTTACCACTGAGGCACTAAGAACACTGAGCTTCACAGAGATTTATTTTGGGAACAGTTGATTAATAAAATTATAAAATATTCAAATGTTTGTCCGTCTAGTATAGTATTAAAATTAGATTATAAAAAAATCCTCAGTGTAACTCCGTGTTCTTAGTGCCTCAGTGGTAATTTTTAGTTTTGAAGGAAGATTTTTTCAAGATCGTTTTGGACAGAGTTGGTGACTTTTAGTAATTTAATAATAAGTTTGACTATGAAAGCCGAATTTAGTTTTGTATTTTGGCAAACGTCAAACGTCAAACGTGAAACGTCAAACGGCAGACGCTAAACGTGAACGTCAAACTTACTAGTAACTAAAACTATTATAATAGAATGGGTAAAATCACAGTCGAAGAGAAAGCCAAAGAAATCGGAATTGATAAAATAAAACGACACATATTTTTATGCGCTGACCAGACAAAGCCAAAGTGTTGTAAAAAAGAGGACGGAATTGAGTCCTGGGAATATCTGAAAGAGAGATTAAAGGAACTGAATCTGACTGGAGACGGAGGTATACACCGAAGCAAGGCGAATTGTTTGAAAATTTGTCAGGACGGACCGATTGCTGTGGTTTATCCCGAAGGAGTCTGGTATCATTCATGCACGCCGGAAGTGCTTGAAAAGATTATACAGAAGCATTTGATCGGAGGAGAGGTTGTTGAGGAAAATGTCATCAAGTATGAGGTATGAGGTATGAGGTATGAGATATGAGATATGAGATATGAGATATGAGGTATGAGATATGAGATTCTTTTATAAGATCTAACTTTCAGTAAATTAATTAAATTGAGGAGATAACGTATGAGTAAGTCAATTTTGAAAGACAAATCATTCGATTTTGCAATTAAAATTGTAAATGCATATAAAATGCTTTCAACAGAAAAAAGAGAGTTTGTAATGAGTAAACAATTGCTTCGATCCGGAACTTCTGTAGGTGCAAATATAAGAGAAGCCAGGAATGCTGAGAGTACAAATGACTTTATTCATAAACTTGGCATTGCTCAGAAGGAATGTGATGAAACATTATATTGGCTTGAATTACTATCAATTACCGGATATTTGGAGAACAATATTTTTCTCATAGTAACAAATGAAGTGAATCAAATTCTTAAAATGATTAAAAGTACAATATTAACACTAAAACAGAAAAACTCTAACTCAAAAACATAATAGCTCAAAACTAATAATTCAAAAACTCATAGCTCATAGTTCAAAGCTCATAGTTCAAAACTCAAAAGCTCAGAACTGAATGCTCAATGCTCAAAACTCAGAAGCTAAAAGCTCATACCTCATAGCTCATAGCTCATACCTCATAGCTCATACCTCATACCTCATAGCTCATACCTCATACCTCATA
>CAYNTN010000162.1:0-9454 GCA_964399995.1 uncultured Ignavibacteriaceae bacterium | reverse complement strand
CTCATACCTCATACCTCATACCTCATACCTCATACCTCATACCTCATACCTCATAGCTCATAGCTCATACCTCATACCTCATACCTCATACCTCATACCTCTCTTTCAACAATAACCGCGCTCGCTTCTCCTCCGCCAATACACAATGTTGCCAGTCCTTTCTTGGCGTCTCTGTTCTTCATTGCATATAATAACGTAGTCAATATTCTTGCGCCGCTTCCACCGATCGGATGACCGATTGCCACAGCTCCGCCGTGAACATTTACTTTCTTTGGATCGAGTTCCGCAAGTTTATTTACAGCACATGCCTGAACAGAAAACGCTTCATTAGCTTCAATCAGATCCAGATCTTTAACTTCAAGTCCTGCTTTTTTCAAAACCATTTTTATTGCATAAGCAGGTGCCGTTGTAAAAAGCTCGGGCTTATGAGCGAATGAAGCCTGAGCAACTATTTTTGCAAGCGGAGTAAGTCCGAGTTCTTTTGCTTTATCAGCTGACATTAATACTAACGCAGCCGCTCCGTCATTAAGGCTTGATGAATTAAATGCAGTTACAGTTCCATCTTTTTGAAATGCACCTTTTAATGTTTTACCCTTTTCAAAATTAACCTTTTTCGGATCTTCATCCTCGGATACAGTAATTGTTCCTTTCCTGTCTTTGATTTCGACAGGCACAATCTCTTCTTTGAATAATCCTTTTTCTATTGCATTCAAAGTTCGCTTATAACTTTCTTCAGCAAATGCATCCTGTTCTTCACGTGTGATTTTCATATCAGCCGCACATTTTTCCGCAGCGTTTCCCATGTGAAAATTATTGTAAGCATCCCAAAGACCGTCATGAATCATTCCGTCAATTATAGTAGCGTTACCCATTCTGTATCCTGTTCTTGCCTTATCAAGATAGTAGGGGACATTGCTCATGGATTCAAATCCGCCGGCTACAACTATTTCTGCATCTCCGCATTTAATTGCCTGATCGGCGAGCATAACTGCCTTCAGTCCTGAGCCGCATACTTTATTGATTGTTAAACACGGTACTGAATCCGGCAGACCGGCAAATATTGCTGCCTGTCTTGCGGGTGCCTGTCCCATTCCCGCAGGAAGCACACAGCCCATTATGACTTCTGATATATCTTCCGGTTTGATGTTAGCTCTCTTAACTGCTTCTTTAATTACAATTGCTCCAAGCTCCGGTCCTTTTAATGAAGACAAACTTCCGAGATATGCTCCAACTGGCGTTCTAACTGCCGATATAATTACTACTTCTTTCATTTATTATTATTATGTTAAATTATTTTTGTTAAGTGAAATTTAATATTCTATATAAGAAATTCTTTTTCATGATTTTTAAATCTAAACCTGTGCAGCTGTCCTGACTATCTCTGAAAACTCTTCAGCATTCAAACTTGCGCCGCCTATCAAAGCACCATCCACTCCGCAAGCCGACAACAATTCTTTGGCATTCTTTCGGTTCACACTGCCGCCGTATAAAATCTTTAGATTGTCTGAAACTTCATTGTCATAAAGTTTAGTTATAACTTTCCCTATAAACAAATGCATGTCGCCTGCTTGCTTTGGAGTTGCATTTAATCCGGTGCCGATTGCCCATACAGGTTCGTAAGCTATCACAAGATTCTTCATGTTATCTTTTGAGATTTCAGAAAGACCTTCAGTAATCTGCTTCTCAACAACCCCTTCAAATATTTCATCTTCACGTTCTATCAGTGACTCGCCGACACAAAGTATTGGTTTAAGTTCAAACTCGATTGCTTTCCTGACTTTCTTATTTATAATCTTATCCGTCTCATGGATATATTTCCTTCTCTCGCTGTGACCGATAATTACATATTCACATCCAATGGATTTCAACATGCTTGCTGATACCTCTCCCGTAAATGCTCCGTCATTTTCATAATATAAATCCTGTGCTCCGAGTTTTATCTCAGTATCTTTTATTACTTTATTGACAACTCCAAGCGAAATAAACGCAGGGCAAACAAGTGTATCAACTTTATTCAAAGCTTTTTTATCAAGTTTATCAATGATATTTTTTGCGAGCTTCTCAGATTCCCTGTATCCAAGATTCATTTTCCAGTTTCCTGCTATTAATTTTCGTCTCATATTTTTATAATTCTAAATTTTTAATCAATAGTTCATTAACTAGTTTCGGATTGGCTTTACCTTTGCTCTCCTGCATTATCTTCCCGACAAAAAATCCCGCAAGTTTCTTTTCACCGATCTTATATCTTTCCACTTCTTTTGGATTTTCATTAAGTATCTTTTTAACAATGGATTCTATTTCTGAATTATCAGACAGCTGTGAAAGATTTTCCTCAGCTTTCTTAAAGATATTCATTTGCTCATCCTCAGACTTCCCATCAAGCAATTGACTGAATATTTCCTTGGAAGCGGTTACGCTGATGTTTCCTGCAGAAGCAGAATCAGCAAGAATGGCAATTACTTTATCCGAGAGATGAAATTCGTCCAGATCAATTTTCTTTTCATTCAATATTCTTTTTACATCCACTCTGAGAATATTTGCGACTAAGCGGTTTGATTTCTCATTTTTAGTAATTAAATGTCCCGCAATCTTTTCAAAATAATCAGCAAATTTTTTATCCTGTGTCAGCTCTTCTGATTCGGTTTCGCTTATTGAATATTCTTTTATAAATCTTTCCTTCTTTGCATCTGGAAATTCCGGCAATTCATTTTCAATTTTTCTAATCCATTCCCTGTCCGCTCTTACTTTCACCAAATCCGGCTCGGGAAAGTATCGGTAATCATGAGCTTCTTCTTTGGATCGTGTTGCTACTGTCCTTCTGTCCTTTGCATTGTACGTCATTGTCTGATAATAAACTTTCTCTCCGGATTCAATGAGTTCTATTTGTCTTTTCATTTCTGATTCAATCGCATCAACGACATATTTAAATGAATTGAGGTTCTTAATTTCTGTTCTGGTCCCGAGATTCTTTTCTCCTTTGAGTCTTACAGAAACATTAGCATCACACCGCATTGAACCTTCCTCAAGATTACCGTCATTGATATCAAGGTAAACTAAAGTTTGCTTAATTTTTGATAAATACTGATACGCTTCTTCACCCGAATTTATATCCGGTTCGCTTACAATTTCAATTAGAGGAACTCCGCATCTGTTAAAGTCAATTAGCGTGTCATCATCATGAAAATCGTGAATTGATTTTCCGGCATCTTCTTCCATGTGTATTCTGGTAATACCTATTCTCTTTGTCCTTTTATTTTTTAAATTTACATCAATGAATCCGTCAAAGCAAATCGGAGTTTCGAATTGAGTGATCTGGTAACCTTTGGTTAAATCAGGATAAAAATAATTTTTACGTGCGAATATAGACAGCTCTCTTATCATACAATTCGTAGCCAGTCCCATCCTGATTGTAAAGTCAACAAGTTCTTCATTAAGAACCGGCAGTGTTCCGGGATATCCGAGACAAACAGGACATACATTTGAGTTTGGAGACGAATGAAAATCTGTCGAGCATTTGCAAAATGCCTTTGTCTTTGTTTTCATTTGTGCATGAACTTCAAGCCCGATCACCGGTTCGTATTTATTATAATTGATCTTCAAATTGAATTCCAAAATCTTTTAATTTCGTCCGTTACTCTTTCTAAATCGGTTTTTGAAAGAGAACCTAGTTTTCTTTCAATTAACTTTTTACTTAATGTAGCAATCTTATGTATTCGTAGTGTTGATGATATCAATAATCCCGATTCCTTCCAGTTTGTAATCTCAATATCCTCTTTTGTACTCTTAACTTTCCCCGTGATTCTATTAACAATAACGTCTCCGTCTTTACTATCTTTTAAAATTAGAGCTGGTCTTTTCTTTGTCTCAGAGAAATCGGAAAATGGGAATTGAATTAAGACAACATCCCCAAAATTAAGTTCATTCATGCTTATATTTTATCGTAAAGTGAATCTTTACTGTCATAACCTTCAAAAAATTCTCTTAATGTTAATCTATTCCAATCTTCCTCTGCTTCATCTTTGATTAATATTATCACTTTCACTTCCTGATCAGGTAAAAGATTTTTTTTGTACTTATCAGGAATATCAATTCTTTTATCCTTAGATATTTTTACCGGGAATTCAAATGCTTCCATAAACTTTTAATTTTATTAAATAATCATTAAAAATTATTAAAATGATTGACGTTGTAATTAAATAGTCATCATTTATTCATTACTATCATAGTTCAAAACATCCTTAAATCTTTTGATCACATTTTCTTTTGCTTTAAAATGATCAACGATAGGTTCAGGATAATCTTTGCCTAAAATCACTCCATACATCTTTTGCTCCATGTCACTCATCAGGTTAGGTTCATGTATAAATTCAGCCGGAAGTGATTTCAATTCAGGAAGATATTTCTTTATGTAAATTCCTTCCGCATCAAACTTCTTGCTCTGCAGATAAGGATTAAAAATTCTGAAATACGGCTGGGCATCCACACCTGTGGAAGCGCTCCACTGCCAACCTCCGTTGTTGCTGGAAAAATCAAGATCAATCAGTTTATCCGCAAAATATTTTTCCCCATATCTCCAGTCAATGAACAAATCCTTTGTCAGAAACATTGCGGTAATCATTCTTACTCTGTTATGCATCCAGCCTTCTTTATTCAGTTGACGCATTCCTGCATCTACAATCGGAAATCCCGTTTTACCTGCGCACCATTTTCCGAAAAGCTCTTCATCATAGTTCCATTTTAAATTGTCATATTCTTTTTTGAAAGACTGATATATAACATGAGGGTTATGAAAAGTTATATTATAATAAAACTCTCTCCACAATAATTCATTTATCCATGTCTGTACTGAAACAGTTTCAGATTCACTTTTTACTCTTTTGAGTTTACTTAATGCAGTTCTTAAAGCTTCTCTGATACTAATTGTCCCGAAATGTAAATGAGCCGAGAGTAAGCTTGTTCCGCCTAATGCCGGATAATCTCTCTTTGTCTTATAATCAACTAACCCATCTTCATAGAAATCTTTTAAGCAATTCACTCCTTCCTTTCTTCCGCCTTTTAAAAATTCCGAATGCTCATGAGTGCCGTTAATTTTCTGTAAACTGTAAGCAGGCAGGTCTTTAAATATTATTTCTCCGCCTTTACTGAGAGAGCTTAAATCGTTTTCAACCTTTTTATAGCAATGCGAATTCAAAGTTTTTAAAGCCTGATTCTTAAACGGAGTAAAAACTTTATACTGCTGCTGTTCTCCGTTTTTTATTTCACCAATTTTAAAAATAGTTGAATCAGAAAATGAATTAAAAGTCCCTCCGCTCTTTTCAATTAATTCCTTTACTTTTTGATCCCTTGAAATGCAATAAGGCTCTACCTGTTCATTACAATAAATATTAATGACCTTATTTACTGATATAATTTCTTTAAAAACCTCAGTGCTTTTTCCTTGGGCAATCTGAAGCTGAAAACCTTGTGTATTCAGTTCTTCCTTCAGTTCTGACAAACATTCAATCAGAAAACTTATTCTTTTTTCTCCGAAGTATCGGAAGGTGTTTTTATTTTTTATGTATAAGAACGCGAATTTATCATTACCGGAAATTGTATTTACAAATTCCGAAAGACCTTTGTTGTCTGTGATCCTTAAATCTTTTCTGAACCAAAAAATATTAAGCATTAAATCTGGGGCTTACGCTCATTAAATGAGTTGCTTGTAAGTTTTACAAATGAGGCGTTTCTCTGAAACTCTTCGATTGTTCTTGAATTCAGATAGCTCATTGATGATTGCAATCCTTCCTTGTATTCTCTTATTATTTTAGAAACTGCACCTTTATATGGAACCAAAGATTCTTCTCCCTCTATGTAATTTTTCTTCTCCTGTTTGACTGCAAATGAAGCGCTGCCGCAGTATTTTTTCCATCGCTGATTATTATATTTCAAAACATCTCCGGGAGATTCTTCTGTGCCTGCAAGAACTCTTCCGAACATCACTGCATCACATCCTAAAGCCAAAGCTTTACACATTGCTCCCGGAGTATTTATCCCTCCGTCAGCTATTATCTTCACATTACTTCCAAGATCGTTCTTCGCTTCCAATGCTCTTATGATTGCATCAACCTGTCCAATGCCTATTCCCGATTTTATTGAAGTAGAACACATTGCTCCGTTACCTATGCCGACCCGGATCGCATCCACATTCATCTGAATTAAAAATTCCGTTGTTTCATAACTCGCAACATTACCGGCGATTAACTTTATGTCATACTCCGAGATAATTTTGCTTGTTGAGTTCAGGAATACACCTACCATTCTCGAACCGCCGTTTGCAATATCAACACAAATAATTTTAATCCCAAAGTCAGCTAACCTTTTAAGTCTTTCAATATCAGTATTCTTATTAATTCCTATTGCTGCTGATTTGTATTCAGAATTTGCCAAACCATTATCACTCAGTTCTTTAATCTGCTCATCAATAGTGTTAAATCTGTGTATGATTCCCAGACATTTCAGGTCTGCTAAAGCTTTAGCCATCTTGCCTCCAACAACAGTATTCATCGGCGAACCAATAACCGGCATGTTTAATTTTATACCGAGAAATTCCACGCTGGTATCACATTCAGATCTGTGTTCAATTTCCGATATCTGATTTGGTAAAAGTGAAATGTCATCGTAAGTGAAAGAATAGCTGTCACTTATTTTTTGAGAACCCGGTTTCAGTCCGTTATTTGAAACCTCTGTTTTATTTGAAATTGCTTTTTGCAAGATTTATCTTATGTTTGAATTTTCCGTTATTCTCTTATACATTTTTTTAATCCTTTATCAAATGTTTCAACAGTATTATTGGTTAATCTAGAAGTTGCACATAGTATGCAATCTACAAAATCCAAATTTCTTGTTGCAAATATATCTAAGGCCTTGATCATAATTGACCGTGATAACGCAATATGATGTTTGCATCAATGTAAACCATGCTTATCTTTTACTGCATTAGGCCAGGTTTCCTTTTCTTGAGGAATCATAGCGGGGTTTGCATATTTATGTAAAATACCAGCTAAACTTCTACCACCATTTTTTTTATCAGTTTGAGTTTTTTTCCTAGCTATAGTATCCATTAAAATAATGACTTCAACATCCTTTCCGTCAAGATTCTTTGGTAATAGGATTTCCACTTTACCATTCTTTACTTTTTTTATTTCTCTAATTGCATCCATAGTTTGAATGATTTATAAACTTCATTTAGAAATAATTCGATTAATTCTGTTTCAGGCTTTCTGTCACCTTTGCAGCAGCATCTTCAAGAGTCGTAGCTGAGATCAGGTTTAATCCCGACTCATCCAGTATCTTCTTTGCCTCTTCTGCATTTGTTCCCTGTAGCCTTACTACCACAGGAACAGGAATATTAATGTGCTTCGCTGCCTGAACAACACCGGCTGCAACTCTGTCACATCTTACAATTCCACCGAAAATATTTATCAGGATAGCTTTAACATGCTTATCAGAAAGTATAATTCTGAATCCATTCTCAACTGTATCCGGGGTAGCCGTGCCTCCAACATCAAGAAAGTTTGCAGGAGAACCACCAGCAAGTTTTATAAGATCCATTGTTGCCATCGCAAGTCCGGCGCCGTTTACCATGCAGCCTACATTCCCGTCAAGCTTAATATAATTTAAATTATGCTTTGCAGCTTCAAGCTCTAATTTATCCTCTTCATTATCATCCTTTAATTCAATGTAATCTTTATGCCTTGAAAATGCATTGTCATCGAGTGTAACTTTTGCATCAAGTGCCAGGACTCTGTCATCATTAGTAATAACCAATGGATTTATTTCGAGAAGTGAAGCATCTAGTTCTTCGTAAGCTTTATACAATTTGGAAATGAATGTTATAAAATCTTTGTAAACATTACCCTCAAGACCAAGTCCGAAAGCAAGTTCGCGTGCTTGATAGGAAAGAAGCCCTGTTGCAGGGTCAACCCAGATCTTAATTATTTTTTCAGGAGTTTCTTCCGCAACTTTTTCGATCTCAACACCTCCCTCTGTTGAAGCCATTATAACATTTTTTGAAACAGATCTGTCGAGCAGGATTCCAAGGTATAATTCTTTTTTATAATCTATCCCCTCGGTAATAAACAAGGTTTTCACTTCCTTACCTTCATTTCCGGTCTGATGCGTGACAAGAATATTTCCCAGAAGTTTAGATGCATATTCTTTTCCTTTGTTCACATCATTACCAATAAATTTTACACCGCCTTCTGCAACTAATTCCTCACGGTTGGTATTACTGTAAACTTTCCCTTTACCCCTTCCCCCTGCATGAATCTGTGACTTTACTACAAACTGGTTAATACCTCTTTCCTGTAATGTAGTTATTGCATTATCGTATTCCCCTATAGTTGTAATAGCAATTCCATCTTGTACAGGAACTCCATAATTTTTTAACAAAGCTTTTGCCTGATGCTCGTGTATTTTCATTTAATATTTTTAATGTTATTTAAGTGGGTTCATTCTTTTTGTTAAAGAGTCTATTCCGTCAGATGTTTTTTCAATCCGGTATTTCAGACTATCGAGCTCTTTCCATCCCGAATCAATTTTTGCCTGAGTTGAATCAATCTTTTGCTTAAGCTCAGCTGCTTCCTTTCTGATTTTTTCTTTTTGTGATTCCAGCTCACTCTTACCGCAGCTAAATGCTAGTAAACTGAATATAAAAATAATAAAAAGATATGTCCTCAAGTTTTAATTTTATAAATTAAGAAAATTCAAATTAATCTGCCAACCTGTTAAGACTCAATACTTTTATAATCCTATACACTCTATACACTCTATACACTCTATACACTCTATACACTCTATACACTCTATTGCACTTACCACTATCTTTTCACCGCATAAATCCCTATCCATTCAGCTTTGCTTAAAATATCAACAACTTCGAACTCATACTGCGTAAGATACTCAAGTATTTCCTGATCCTCTGAAAGAAGTATACCTGACAAAAACAATTTACCGTTAACATTAATTTTTTCAGTGATATGCTCTATGTTTTCAATAATGACACTTCTGATTATGTTAGCGCAAATAATATCAAAAGAATCTTCTTCAAGTTCAGATATATTTGCTTTGACTAATCTAATTCTCTCATGAACTGAATTTTTTTCAAAATACTCCTTTGCATTTTCCAACGAATCATCATCAATGTCAATCGCAACAGCGCGGTTAACTCCTAATTTAATACCTGCAATTGAAAGAATACCGGTTCCGGTTCCGTAATCCAGAAGCATTTCTTCAGAGCCTTCTATATTCTCACTCATTAATTCCAGTACAAGCTGCGTAGTTTCATTATGACCAGTACCGAATGACATCTTCGGATCTAAATCAATTAATATCTTATCTACAATATCTTTAAGCTCATGCTTTTTACAAGAAGTGTAAATAAATATCCTGTCTCGAATATATACCGTCTCAATTG
>CAYNTN010000161.1:0-9642 GCA_964399995.1 uncultured Ignavibacteriaceae bacterium | reverse complement strand
ATAAAAGTTTTTCAAAGTCACCGTAAACATTCAATGTATGTTTTCTCATTAAAATGATGTCACCTCTGAACATGAGATTTGAACAGACCAGGACTTTTGAACCGGATACAAAGCCAACTGGAAGCGATTTATCATAACTGTTTCTGAATCCGAACTCCTTTACCATTACTGAATCTATACTATTAGTTGAAATGCTCATGGAACCAAACATCTGCAGACCATTCTTAGAGAGCTCATATTGTTCATTGCAGACACTGAGACCGTTTGAACTCAATTGCATTTTTACCGAATCAATAAGATGTTTATTTGATACCGGTATGTAAGAATCAGTCTGAGCAGGAACAGGAACCGATAAGACTTCATTTAAATTTGTGAACATTGTTTAACTCCTTTCTATTTTAGTTATTGTACTGTTTTTAGTTAAATCCCTGTAATACCATATAAATATAAGGTATTACAGGGCAAAAAAAAATTAGAACGGCAGATCCCGATTTTCTGCACTCATTTCTCTTCTTCTATTATCATCTGAAATATGATAATAGATTTCGTCGAGTGTAGTAACGTGAAATTCATCATCAGAAGTGAAATTTACAGCTACATGTTCGGGATAATTTGTGCTGTATAATTCACATTTACTTAATAAATGGGAATTTGAATTTAAGAATGTTGCAATTTCTTCTTTTGGGATTTCAAATCTTGCACTATACATGATCAATTAATTTATTTAGGTTTTTAAAATGTGAGTTAATTAAATTGAGCTGTCCGGGAGTGATAAACTCCTTTTCTTCAAAATACCTTTCAATGCTCTGAACGGTATAAAGTATATTAATACAGTAATTTCTGATGTCATACTTATACTTCGGATTTTTAGATCCAGGCAGCAGTATGGCGGAGCTGACGAGAGATTTTAGAGATGTCAAAAGCCGGTAAATCTGTTTTGGGTTTTTCATGTCTTTTGGGTTTAAATTAGTAAATTTATGACTTAAAAGATCAACTGAAGAACTAGTATAAACTACACTTAATAAACCGAAAAAACAATACCAATTTCTGTCCTTGATTTTTTTGGTACCTTTTTTCCCATTACTAAAACAATGACTCCTGCTTGTCTTTTTTCGCATCTTTTACAAGCTTATTGTAATCTGAAACAAACTTCTTAAGCAATCTGGAACACTTATTTAAAGGTACTTTACACTCTTTTTCATCTAACCCGAGAAAATCCGCAAGAAGCCGCCTGGCTCTTAGATTATCTCCGTTTTTTTTTAAATAGACATCTGTAATATGAAATTTTTTCTTTTCCATGCTATGTAAATATAATTTATATAAACCGAAATATCAATACTTATCATTATCCTACCAAGGAAATTCTCCCCGCTTCTCAGCCGTCGGAGCTTCTGCGATGAAACGAAGGCACTCTATAAGGACGCTGGGTACCTCCGGCTCCCGGAACCCTTTCGGATCGAGTAAACGATATTAGGTCTGCACATGCGACATACGGTAAGGGTAATTACCAATGTCAGGTCACCATGATCCATGTTATGCCACACCATTGGTTGACAATGTTAGGTCATAACTACAAATGATCTTTATGGGTAACCGTCCTACATTTCAAAGTAAGGAAGAGCTGCTGTTGACAATGTAAGGTCATGACTACCAATGAAAAACGGTTGAAAAGTAGCAGACTCCAAAAAAACACTGCCATAGCGAATGAGTAAAAAAATATCGGGTTCTGTGTAACAAATGGATAATTGAGGAACGAAAAGATTCATTGGGGATAGATGGGTAAAAGAGAAAGATGAGATAAATTTATAAACCAAATATTTTTAAAAAGAGAAAACCATTTTTTTATTTATTTAAACTGAACATCTCCATAACTTTTACAATCATTTTGAGAATTGTATGTCGAGCATTTAATATATACTCTTTTAAATTCATTATTGTAACCAAGCAAATGCTTATCAACATAAATGTTTTTATAACCAGCAGGTATAAATTGATTTCTTAAAACAAAATTTGTATCTGATCCATTAATAAAAAAAACAGAAACTATGTCGTCTTGAGGTAATCCAATATTTAATTTTGAAATGGATACAATAGGATTTCTGTAAACCGGACCAAAGGAAAACCTCGAAGGGATTCCTATATAAACGCTATTGGATAAATTGAAATATTCAAAATTGCCAGCAAAATCAACCGCTTTAAGTCTAAATGTGTACCCTCCAGTTTGATTATAATTGATGTTAAACTGGTATGACCTGGGTTCTGTTGTAGTACCTGATCCCGTAACAGAACCAATTGGTTCATAAGTTGGTCCTCCGCTGGATATTTCAATAACAAATCTTGCGCTATTCGTCTCCGTTGCCGTAGTCCAATATAATGTTATCATGTTACCCAATGTACTTGCAGTAAAACTTGCTAACTCAATACTATTATCGGTAAGATAGGAAAGTATGTTTGAATTTGAAACCTCTAGTTTCTCCAAAAAAGTTTGTAAACACCAATCAGTAGAATCCCCTCCTAAAATATTACCTAAGGAATCAACCTCAAGAATGTTAGCAAATTCTGAAAAGGGGACAGCACTTGCAATATTTGACCTTGATCCTTCTCCATAGGAATTTCTTGCTGCTACGGCATAATAATATCTTGTTTCATTAACCAGGTTTGAATCTCTATACGTAGTACTTGAAGGACCAATTATTGTTAAGATAGATAAGTTTGTATTAGAAAGACCTCGATAAATGGAATATTCAAAGATCTCACTCCCACCGTTGTTTTTAGGCTCTAACCAATTTAAATCAGCAATCCTATCTGATGGTGTAACTGAAAGACTCAAAGGTGCGCTAGGGGCAGAAGCTTGAGATACTACAATATTGTCATTCTCATTTTTACAACCATAAAGAAGAGCAATAAAAATTAAAAAAATATATTTCATTATTTATTTATATAATTTCTATTAAGCTTAGTATCATAAATTAAAAAAACAATTCAAGTTTCTACGCTAATCTATTTATAATCACTTCTGCGAAAACACATCCTCCGAAATATAAATAAATCCGCCCCTGACAATGTAATCAGTACCCTTCTTAAACTTAGGAGCAGCAATATAATTGTATTCAACCTTCTTTCCTTCTGAAGATGAATCATCACCTTTCTTAACATACCTTTTCTTATACTTCTTTCCGTGAAGCAGATTATTCATCTGCTGATAAGAAATATTTTTTTCTGCTCTGTATTTCGAAGCGTGGTAATATGTCTTGCCGTTATGTTTTATTTTTTTTTCCATAAGAATAGTATAAACCGAAAGGTATTAATATTCAATATTTAAATCCCTACATAAAGTTATTCAGATCATTCAGGAAGTTATGCAGATAGATCTCAGTTGCCTTTACTGATGAATATCTTGTAAGCTTAACTAATCTTTCAATCCTGTGAACCTATCCTGAACAAGATCTTTGTATGCTTTTTTAAATTCTTTACTCAAAAAACTTATCTCAATAAATTCCATCCATTTGTCTTTTGCAGATTCCATTTTCTTGAAAATATTTTCCTGCTGCTTCGATTCAAGATTTGAAGTATTAAACGCAGTTGTAAAGTCACTGCGTTTAATTTTTTTCTTTTTCCCGTTGAGTGTCAATGCTAGTTCCTCTTTATCAGTAGGATTGACAAGCACTGTAGCTACCATATCATAACCTGGTGAAAGAACATAACCAGCATCATCTTTGCTTAACATTTTTATAAGAGAGAAATTTTTCAAATGCATATCAGCATTTCCTGTGAGGTATGAAAAAAACAATTGCTCAAAAAAATTTACAACATCTAATCCCGGATTTATTGAGTACTTTGAAATTGTTTTAGCAACTTGTTCGTATGATCCATTGTACTTTTCTTCTGTCAGCCTCTCAGTAAGCTGGCACATATCTTCCATATGCAATTTAGTTTTTTTAATTCGATCAATTCTCTTGCTTATATAAGCGAGACTTCCTGACTGAAGACGGATCAAACTATGCGGAACAACTTTAATCTTTGCAATCTCCGCCAAATGCATTGTCAGATCCTCCACTTCAGGTAGTTGAGGATAATTTTTTGTAGGCGGTTTTAAAATATATCCACCCGACAAGCCAACTATCGTAAAACGTTTTGGCTCATTTTTATTTTGTGATGGCGACAGGTCTAAAGATATTTTAGGCTGAACTCCCGGTACTGTAATGTGACTTCTTACAACCTGCTTTGCCAGCTCTTCCATTTGTGCTTCGGTGTATGGCATTTCCGGCGGACCCGACTGCCCAAAGATCTTTTTGCTGCATACAGGATGAAAATCTATTTCATTTTCTCCAAGTGTCTGATAACAATATAAACATCTTTTCATTCTTCATTCCCCTCTGCTATAGGGTGAACACTAACTGCACCAATGCAATCTCTGCAACAAACCAGAAGCAAACCCATCCTGTCACGAGTATTTAGTTTCCAGTTTTTTTCAGCAATGTTCAATAACCATCCTTCAGGTATCAGACCATCAAAAAATGGAAACAGAACTTTACTGACAAAAGGGGCTTCCTGCAATGGCATAGTCAGACTAACCGGTTCAGGATTGTTGCTTTGAAGATATTTTTTATCGTAAATAAAATTGTATCCATTTTCGTCCTGTGTAAGCCAACCGGCAAGTACATCATTTATTTTAATTTCAGCTTGTCTCATTAGCATCCCTTATAACTGGCACTGCTCCAACCTGAAAACCAAAGAGTTTCAATACTTGGTTTACTTTATCCAGTCGAAGAGATTCTTTGCCTTGCTCAAGATCTCTGATGAACCGAAGTCCTACACCGGCTTTTTCGGCAAGCTCAGGTTGAGTAAGGTTTGTGGATTTTCTTTTTTCTTTTATGAAATTGCTTAGAGTCATTTTATTTCGGTTTTTGGATTCCTTAAATATATACCTTATCGGGTATATAAACAATATAGATTGAGTTATTTATATCATGTCGGGTATAAACATGCTTTTTTTTATTGGTTTATACTGGATAAGGTATAATAGAAATTCTTTCGAAGACTATAAAGACCTAGTGTAGATCACGTCAAATTTTCATGAAAACTTGAATTAAAGCAAATAGTTTGAGATTTTGGTAAAATTAATGCGTTCCCCTTATAATGCTATAATATTAATATAGGACACTATATTAATGCTTTCCCCTTGACATATTAATTTTCATTTCGTAATTTTGTTAAAGTAAAAAAATAACAAACATTTCTAAAAAAATTAAAAAGAAAGGAATAAGAAAATGAGAATTGACTGGGAATTACCAACCACATTGATTGACGAGGTTGTTGAAATGATTCAATCTAAAAAAACAGAAGTCTTTTCCACAATAGAATTTATTGAAACATGGGAAAGATTAGATAAAAGCTCTATAAGTGAATTCGAAAAACTTCGGGGCAGAAACTGGAGAGCAATTGTAGGGAAAGCTTTAAAAAAATATTCAAATGAAACGAGAAAATTTCGTCAAATAACTCCTCCACAAGTAAGTCCGGCTAGATGGAGATTTCAATAACTTTTAATGCTGTCTCTCAAAAATAGATTAGAAGTTTCACTTTAAATTAAATAATTATGATAAAAGCATTTCACGATTACTGTAGGGCAGAGAAGTTTTTTAGCGCAACACTTCTTTCCTATCTCTTTATAAATAATAATTTTAAAGGTCTTAAAAGATTCTTAACTTACCTTAATGAAAAATCATTTTATCCTATTTATAAAAATGATATTCGAAAACCTGTTCAAGAGGAATTAATATCTTCAAATGTTGAAATTCATTATGCAACGGAAATGAATATTATTCAGGATTTAAGTCACGATGGTTATTTAATTAATCCCAAATCGCTTGAAAGGAAAGTTAAAGGAGAAGCAATTCCGGATATAATTTCTGTAATAGGAAATATAGTATTAATTGTTGAAGTGAAATATTATACAAATTATTATGAATCAAAACTAAGTCAACAGTTAGCTCATCAAAAATATATTTTTGATGTCTTAAAAGATCTCTATAGCATAGAAGATATGGGCGAACTTCATGTTTGCATTTGCCCTGATAAAATAAATTTATCAAACGGTTATGTAATAACGTGGGAAGATATTTATAATTTATATAAACACACACCAAATTGTGACTTTGTTCTTGAAAGGCTGCAGCACAATTTAAATCAAACATTAAATTAAAGGATAAATTATTATGAAAAGCTATTATTTAAAATTAATTAACAAAAAATCAAGTTTGGATCTAACTAAAAAGACAACTCAAATAAATAACTGTTTGGATGAAATAGTAAAGATGGGGAAAGGTCTTATCAGTTATACTATTAATAAAATCAGTAAAAATAGTATTATATTGACAGTTGAGGAAGAAGATAAATGGTGGCATCAGACATTTGGAAAGTTACTCGCAAATGATTTCGGGATGAGAGAGTATTGCTCTGACAAAGATCCTTCGAAAATGTTTGAATGGAGCTGATAGCTTTAGTATTGAATTATGAATTTAAAAATATTTTTACCGAGTCTGTATTTATTCCGAGCATTATGAAAATATTTTGTATAATGCAAAGTATATTTTGAATTTAATTGAAATTAATTTCAAAATAATTTTAAATAAATTCACAAGTAAGAAAAATAATTATTTTTTACAAATTCGAAAGCTTCACTTGAATCATAATCAGAACTTTGCAGGATCAACGGTTTAATATCTTTTTGGAAAATAGGGTCTTCAATTTTAGCTGTTAAATTATCAAGAAATTCTTTTTTTGTAATTATCAAATTTTCATGCTTGAGATAATCTTTAAAAATTTTCACAGTTTTTTCGAAATCAGGATTTAACTCACGTGCAGTCCAAAGATCAAATAAATCTCTGCCTTTTTTTCTTTGATATAATGCACGAAGCTTAGTAGAAAGCAATTCTTCGGTTGAGAATGTCGCAATCTCTGCTGATCCGTTGAACCAATCAGATTTGCAATCCAAATTTATCTTTTTGATTCCATCTACTGCTATATGCTCACGTGTGTTAATTTCAATTTTGATTTTCATTTTTGGAGTCGGCGGATTCTCAGCATTATAAGAATAAATCAAAGTGTTATTACTAATGGATTTCTTGTATCTGGGAGCAGCCGGTATTATTTGTTTAACAATTTTTCTAACTTCTGTTAAAATAGGACCGATATCCCCGGACTTTATTTGCACAAAATCCAAATCTTCAGAGTATCTGTATGGAGTCTTAAGAAATAATTTATGTAATGCTGTTCCTCCTCTAAATGCAAGGTTTTCGGATATTAGTTTACTTGAATATAATTCAATTAGAAGTCTCGAAAGTATTAAATCCTGTTCAACAAATTCATCTTGTTGCCATGGTGAAAACAGCTTCCATTGGTCTATGTACGCTTTAGGCAGCAATGAAATCCTTCCAGTTTACGTTTTCAATAATTTTCCATCTGTTATTTTTATTTCCGGATTTATTTCCTAATCGGGAAAGCGGTACATATGCAGTCGCTTTTTTAGAATATTCATACAACGGATCAGCAAGTTCATCAGCTTCGAGTTGTTCTAGAACAAAACCGAGACGTTGAACATAAGTAACTTCCAGATTATTTCTCAATAAATTTTTAATATCGCTAATTTTTATTTGCGAAAGAATATCAGAAATCACGAGAATAATATTACTGATAGTTCCGCTCTCATTTTCATATTTAAACAAATCGTAGGCAGTTAGAGCAGGAGAGGAATAATTAATGTATCCATAGTTTCCTTTCTGCTTAACTATGCAATATTCCGGAAAATTTTTTTTCTTATGAAAATCAATACCTTTTAATATCTTTTTAGGAGTATGTATCTGTCTGTCAACAATTACCTGATAAACTAATGGTCGGTAATGAGCTGCTCCATAAAAAGCAGATGCGGATAACAAACCGGTATAGTAATTTGTGTTTTTGTAAGACATTAATTGATTAATGAAATCACCCGGAGGTATTTTTTCTGAATCTTTTTCAGATGGAGAATAGATTGCATAAAAACCTTCGGATAAATTTTTAATAAATTTTTTTCTAATTGAGTATTTGACATATTGTTTGGCAGCATTTACATTTTCTCCTTTAAAATTGATCAATTCTTTCATAGAAAAAGTTTTTCTGCCATTTTTCAGGTTAAGCTCTATAAAATCAATGTGGTTATTATATTTATTAGTCATAAAACGTATTAGTTAAGTGTCAATTATTGACACCTCAATAATACGATATATGGATAAATAAAAAAAGGAAAATTTTATATCTTAAATATGATAAATTCAATATTTAAATCCCGATACAAAGTTATTCAGATCCTGACGGAAATTATGCAGATAGATCTCTGTCGTCTTAATTGATGAATGTCCCGCAAGTTCTTTGATATAATTCACCGGAACGTTCAGGCGTGACAGATTCGAAAAGTAAGTATGCCTGAGACAATGGAAGTGCAGATCTTCGTTAAGGTTCAGTTTCCGGAGTACGGATTTGAATTTTCTTGTTGCATATGACTTGTTAAATGGAGTCTTTCCGTCTGAAGAGAAAATATAAGACTCGGGATCCAGCAGAATCGGAGTGCCGTTGCTTTTGTCAAAGAACAAAGCGCTCAACTCATCTAAAAGAGTATCAGGTATCGGTATGATCCTGTTCTTCTTCGTCTTGGTCGCAAAGTTTCCAGTGTTAATAATTTCAATGATCTTTTCCGTTAAGTGAATACTTGAATATTTCAAAGTCAGTATTTCATTTAAGCGCATTCCAGTGTAAGCACCAATGGTTACTATCTGCCGGAGCTTTGTGTGCTTTATGTTGCCGAGTATGAGATTAATTTCGCTGCTGGTGAAAGTAAGCAGTTTCTTTTCCTGGATTCTTATTTGTGAAATCTTACTGAGCTGATTGTGAGATAGTAAGTTGAACTCAACACAGTAATTGAAAAATGCCCTGATGGTCCTCAGCTCAATGTTCAAAGTCACCGGTGATATCGCCCTTAGTCTTTTTGATTTGTACTCTTCTATATCTATCAGACTGATCGACTTGATCGGTTTATATCCGAATAGCGAATCAAGATTTCTTATTGCATTCTTATAAAGCAGAAGAGTCGTCGGAGCGAAGTTATTTTTTATGAAATTAAATATTATATCCTGAACGTCTTTTAAATACAGGATATCAGGTACAATGTTTTTATTTTTCTTCTTTTTGAAATTGTCGTGAACTATGTCAGCTCGGGTTCTGAGTTTTTCTTTGGTCGATATCCTTTTCAGCTTTCCGGATTCATCATAATAGCCGATGTACCAAAATCCGAAATCTTTTCTTTTAAATAAAAATGACATTGTAGTTTAGTTTAAGTTAATGAAAAATTGTAAATTGTGGCCTTTCAAAAACAGAATTATAAACCTTCTTTTCATAGTAGTGAGTAGTATAGTGTGCAGTAGTAAGTAACTGTCATATAAATATAGTAATAGTAAATTACTTATACACATGTAATAAAAAGCCCGTAAAATCGGGCTTTTTAAAATTGAGAAATTTTGCTGCTTTGCTAACTTCCTGTGGACAGGGCCGGAATTGAACCGGCGACACACGGCTTTTCAGGCCGTTGCTCTACCAACTGAGCTACCTGTC
>CAYNTN010000160.1:0-9684 GCA_964399995.1 uncultured Ignavibacteriaceae bacterium | reverse complement strand
CGTCTGTTTACGTCGGACGACCCAACGGTTTCGGTCCCCGCTGGATACTCCGTGCTGCGGATCAACGATGACCGGACCATTTCCGTTGAACGAGCGGGTCTAATGCAAATGGACATTCTCCAGCCTGTCGAGACTATCGAAGCAGACTTTTCGTCTCGGGGCATTCTGGGGAGTTTTGATGCCCTGATCAATCTACTAAAGAATAAGTACGCATACACCGAGCTCAGAAAGATCGACTGGGATAAGAAGCGCGCGCAGTTCCGCCCACGTTTCGAAGACGCCGACAGAAGACATGATCTTGGCGATTATTACGTCGCTCTGTTCGATTTCGCCGCCAGCATGAGGGACGCTCATGTGCAGACGGGCAGTTACGCCCCGCAGATGGCCGGTAAGCGACAGGAGTTGTTGTCGAAGAGGCTTGCAGGCAACCTCGGTGCGCAGCTGATCCGGTATTCTGACGGCCGTTTCGTAGTGACATCGGTCGGAAAGAACTCTCCGGCCGCACAAGCCGGGCTAAAGACGGGCACTGAGATCGTAAGGATCAATGGCAAGAGCGCCCTCGAGCATGTTGAGTCAATTCCTCCATTAGGCTTTTCCGGTACGGACGAAGCCTTCATCGAGAGGGCGAATGCCCTGTTCTTCTCATTCCCTACCGGCGAGTCCGTCAAAGTCGAGTACAGACAACCGGGCGAAAAAGAAACGCGAACGGCAACCTTGATCGCCGGTGACTTTGAGAGCGGCGGCGGGCTTCCGAGTCTTGCTTCCTTTGATGCCATTAAGATCGACACGCTTGCCGAAGGACAGTTCGGCTATTTTCGTTGGCAAAACTTCGAGAATGTGAACTTAGACATGGACGGACTCGAGTCGATGCTTGCCCGTTCAAAATATTCTAAGGGGGTGATTCTCGATCTGAGGGGGAACACTGGAGGATTACTCACGTTGATGTACTCGATGGCGTCTTTTTTCTTCGAAAAGGAAAAGGCGGTGTCGATAGACTGGCTCGACACATACCGTTATGACCCCGTTCAGAAGGATTTTGTAACCCCGCAGAAGACCGGTGAAACCGCCAAGATCTTTTCGCCGCGCGAGGACCTTACTTTTCGCGGTCCGGTTGTCGTTCTTGTAGACCGTGATTCGGCAAGTGCGGCCGAATTCTTCAGTCAGTTCCTTCAGCGGCAAGGCCGAGCAGTTGTTATAGCAGACTCAGGTACGGATGGAGCCGGAGGAATAGTCGCGTCAGTGGCAATGCCGGAGAACGTCCCCTTTACCTTCACGGCCGGAAGGACCTATTTCGCCGGCACCAAAGAGGTGAATTTAGAGGGGAAAGGCGTCACCCCGGACATACGGGTTAAGATTGATGACAAATTCGTTGAGAGACGGCTCAAGGGAGAAGACGTAGTGCTCGCGGAGGCGATCAGATATCTGTCCGAAAAAACATCAGGGCAGTAAACATTCTCGAGTTCGTCCGAAAGAGTTTCGGACTGATAACCGTTTTGCCTTGATAGGCTTGAACAAAAAAGTGTTGGGATAACACATCGTTAATTTTGTTGGAGCTTTGATCAACGCTTCGATAATTGGCACAGTTTCCCGATGGAACGTCTATGGATAGCCGTTCAATGGACAAGGCAAAACCAGACTATTCAAAGTGGAGAGAGCGAATGAGCTTTACATTTATGACTAAATTCTCGATTCCAGTTTCTATTTCGATCATTTTATTGATCGTTTTCTGCTCATTTGAGCTAAGCTTTGCCCAAAAAGGGGCTCGGACGTTTACTGAATACAGCCGGCTAACCTCAAAACAAAAGGCTCTCATCGATAAATGGGCTGCCAAAGAATCGATGAGCGGGCAAGCGCGTTTTACAGCCATGACTCTCTCTCAGCATTCGACTTTCGAAGCTATTTCAAATGCACTCGAGCGCACCAAACTGACGGACAATCGCGGAAAAGTGATTGGGACCGCGATGGATATGATTGAAAGTGTGGAGCTAGTTGCCGGGCAAGAGGAAGGAAAAGGCAGTGATGAGCAGTTTCGCTTGTATGTTCGGCTCATTCCGGGGGCAGCGGCCAAATTAGCGTCAAGCCGCGAGTTTAGCCGCGGAAAAGATAATACGATCTTTCATCACGGCTATCCGGTAAATTACCGGCAAAAGGGTAACCCGCCCACACTTCAATTTTCGATGACGACAGAGATGGATCGGGCGGATATCGATGTAGATTATCGTTCAAGCAGTTTTCCGAAAGCTTTATTCAACGGACATCTCACTGCCGGCAACTCAGATGTTCGTATCGGAGGAAACTATCCGACTCACACCTCGCGTTGGCTTGGCTTAACCGACTGGTGGGAAAGCGATGTTGGTAGCATGTTGACGAAGCTCGTTGGCGGAAATTCAAAGGCTCTAGAACCAACATTCGTTCCTGTGTCAGCAAACGGGTCTTTCCCCGATTCGGCAGGGGTCGAAATAAGCGCCGATGAATTTTTGGATCTCTGGCTGGTTAAGCGGTCACCTGATTCCGCAGCAAAGTTCCTGTCCACCCGTCTTGCGGCGTGCCTTGACACTTCCAGCAACGGAGCCGAACAGGTGTTTAGGCAGCGTCGGCGGGTGCTTTTTCTGACAATGATGAAGGAGGCAAACAAACAACTGGGGAAAATTGACCGAATTGAGCAGGGCGTTAGTGCCCTCAAGCCTCTGTATTCGTCGATCGTGCCGCTTGATCACAAAGCGAAAGCGGCCTATACCCTTGCCCACGTGCCGGAGTCGTACTACAGGCATTTTGTTTGTGACGGTTCCACAGAAAACTGGGCCGGTTTGGGCGTGG
Organism: uncultured Ignavibacteriaceae bacterium; assembly: GCA_964399995.1. Classification (GTDB taxonomy): domain Bacteria; phylum Bacteroidota; class Ignavibacteria; order Tepidaquicellales; family Tepidaquicellaceae; genus JAGPCH01. The sequence continues at coordinate 6,867 of CAYNTN010000160.1, read as the reverse complement.
CGGAACGCGATCGAAATTACGGGCAGTATTACGCAACCATGTTCAAGTTTGAAACGAAAAACGGACTTGGAGGCGGGCTAAAAATATTTTGGGCAAATGAAGGCGGCGTGTGGAAGATCATAACCTTTGATGTGGTTACCGCTTGACCCTTGACTTCATGAAGTGGTTCCGGTGATCAGTACGCCGCCTAGAAAATCCGCAGCGAAAACAAGTATCGTGATAACTAGAAATAGCACGCTAAGCAGTAGTTGCTTTGGCAATAGTAGCCAGAGCGGGTCTCTGGATAGCTTTCGACAGAAAGCAATTCCATAACCAAAGTAAAGCACTGCCTCTATCGCGTAGATTAGATCCTTGACAGCAGGGTAACGCTTTGCGAAAGGGGTCACGGCGATCAGGAAAATAAGAGAGAAAATATTAACCTGAGCGACAAAGTAAATCGCCGCGATAGCGTTCTCGACGAGGTTTAGATTGGATCTTCTGAAGAAAACCCACCATAACAGTCCCCAGAAAATTGTTGTAATGAGAGTGACCACCTGCACCTCAAGTCCAACAGTACCCTGTTTGCCGTAACCAGGATTGCCCGTCGCCCACTGCAGAAAGGCGAGGACGAAGACTTCGACAACGAAGTAATAGAAGAAATAGGTAATGGGGTTAGTGAAGCCGACCCGCTTTCCTGCCAGATAAGCCTGTACGAACTCTCCGGGCCGTACGCTTAGAGCGTGAAAGGTGCGAAGCGTGGCGAGTGCATCGATCGATCGAAATTTGATGTATATTTCATTTACGAACGCTCGGTATGAATACCGCGAAGTCAGAGTTGATTGCCCGCATTCTGCACAGAATTTACCAAGCAGCTCCGCTCCACAATTCAGGCATACGGATGAACTGGTTTCTTGATCTTCTATTGGGTTTCTGTTGTTATTGGAGTCCACACTTTTATATTTATGGCGGCCAGCAATCGACTTAGTTGCCGTCAAGTCCACTCGTAATCAGCACAGGCTTTTCTTTGAATCTAATGTAATTATACATTGTCGTTCCTGTATTCTGCCTGTCGAAAATAAGATTAGTATAGTTATTCATGCACGGATGATGAAAAGTGGAGCCTCTAATATCTCTACGTATAATGAAGAAATTAACACCGACCACACGAACGAAACATAGAACTTCCGTGCGTGTTTTGTTTTTGTCTCTCTGCTGACGTAAACAAATACCACCAGCGAAACGAATCTAGGGGCTTGCCTGTCCCCTGTTTTCGTGGTCGTGGATTTCACGTCGCGGCGGCAGGCCGGCGGCAGCAAGTAATAAATGGTACTTACTGCCGAGGGAGTAAATCGCAATGCAATCTTCCTGCTAACGGTCAGTTCAATCTGCCACATTTACCTGCTGACTACCTTCAGCCGCTATATTTACTTGATTTGGATTATTTATTGTTACCGGCGTATAACGCCTCAGATCTCTCAGTTGGCGCAATGTCCGCATGTACATTCGGTTCCACCGATCTGCCATTTGAACGGCATGTTCAAGAGCCTGCTGTTCGCTGACAAACGTCAGTGAATCGTCAGGTTTGACGATTACTGTCCCGATAACGGTTGGCAATCTTAGTGGACAAGGCATCGTTTCATATGAGTGCCAGGTCAGTTTTGATCCCGCGGTCGTTCAGCCGGCTTCACCTGCATATGATCAAGGTGGAACATTGAGCAACTCGACGTCAATCACACCAAATCCCACACATCCGGGACACCTTGTAATCTCAGCGTTTCAAGGTCCTCCGATGAGCGGCTCAGGAACGCTGCTGAATCTTAAGTTCAACGTTGTCGCTTCGAGCGGGCAAACGGCGCTGACATTTGAGGATTACACCGATCCGAATGGACAATTTCATCATGGGTTTATGTTCAACGAGGGGACGCCGCCCGCCGGGACGACGAACGGCAGTATTACGGTTGGGGCTGCGACTGTATCTGGAACTGTCACCTATGGTAATGCTATCGGTGTCCCGAGTCCGCGCGGCGTTCCAAATGTGAATGTTTGTGCTCACGGTTCACCGACGGTTTGTACTGTAACCGCGACAGACGGAAGTTACGTACTTAACGGGCTTGGATCGGGTCCGTATAATCTCACGGCGTCAAAGGCCGGTGGCGTCAACGGAATATCGGCTTTTGATGCCTCACGAATTGCGCAATACGTAGCTGGAATGATCAGCTTGAATACCAATCAACAGCTCGCGGCTGACGTAAGCGGAAACCTTTCTGTAACCTCATTTGATGCGGCACAGATCGGAAGTTATGTTGCCGGTTCCCCCTCGGGATCGACGGGAACTTGGAAATTTACTCCTCAAAACATCCCTCTGCAATCTCCGGTGCAAGACTTTTCGGCCCTGCTGATGGGTGATGTATCCGGAAACTGGTCAAACACCGGCGAACGTACCGCTGAGATCAACTGCTTGGAAGAATGTGTTGCGGTCAGCATCGCCGAACTCCTGACACCGGCGGATGATACAGTGATCGTTCCGGTTATTGTCGAAGGCGCAGCAAGCAAAGGGCTGATCGCGTATGAATTCGAACTCAGATACGACCCCAGCGTGTTACAGCCGGAGGCTGACCCCGTCGATCTGTCTGAGACGGTCAGCCGCGGACTTTCCGCAAAATCCAATGCGGAAGAGCCGGGCCTATTGAAGGTCGCAGTCTACGGCCCCACGTCGATAGAGAGCAACGGACTGCTAATGAAAATCCGTTTTAAAGCAGTCGGGGTAAGCGGTACGACCTCACCGCTGACTTTGGAACATCTAATGTTCAACGAGGGCGAATCTAGAACGCTGGTTACAAATGGTCGGGTTGAACTCTCGGCAACAGAGCCATCGCAGGCCGAGATAGCAGGACGTTTACTCAATTCAATAGGGCAGGGTGTTCCTATGGAACGCGTTACTCTGACGGACACAACCGGACGAGCCATATCGACCGTTTCAAGTGGATTCGGAGTTTTCCGGTTTCGTGGACTTCAAATAGGTCAAACTTACGTGATAAGTGTCGAATCCAAGACATTGATCTTTATACCTCTAACAGTGAGCGCTATCGAGGGAGTATCGAATGTAAATTTGATTAGCCAGTGAATTCCACAAGCACCGAAGGATGAAGATTTACACCTTCATCCTTCTTTTTCGTGTTTTTTGCAATTGTGCGGGCAGCGCTGACTAACGTTTCAAATCCTTCACTACCTGCAGATCGGCGGCTTTAGCGCGATCTTCCTGAGCTTTTTGTGTTTCCCCAATAGCTTCGTATGCAATGGCCCTATCTAAATAGCGCTCTACAATACCAGATTTATTGACGTAGTCGGTCATAAGAAGTAAGAAGCTCGGTCGCTTGGCTTGTCTTGCGTATTCGTTAATTGCCGCCGAAAGGTAAGTTATAGCGCGATCGTAGTCCTTCCTTTTTAAGTATATCTTGCCTGTACCAGCATTAGCACCCAGGCGATCACCTTTTATGATCGCTACCGAGTAATCTTGCAATGCCTTTTCGTCGTCTCCTGTCTTTTCGTAGCAGTCTCCGCGCATACGATAATAATCGGCTGGACGATACGCCAGAGATCGTTTTAGGTTCATATCAATCAGTTTTGTAAGCTGAGAGATTGCCTCTTGATATTCACCCGTCGTAAAAAGAGCATCCGCCCGCAGGGCCATGGTTTTTATCTGTTCGTCCGCGACATCGATCCTTTTGGGATTCAGTCGAGCTACTGCTGCGAAATCGTCCAAAGCGCGATCGAATTCTTTGTTCTGTCTATAAATCTGACCTCGACTGAAATATGCAGCCTCGAAGCCCGAGTTGAGGGCAATTGCACTGGTACACGCGGAAAGACCCTTTTCCAAATCGCTATAAGCTGTCGTGTATGCAAAACATAGTGCCTCGAATTCAAATTCATTGGCAGGAATTATCGCCGCCTTCCTTATATCTCCTCGGTCAGCACTTGCTCGTGAATCAAATGGTTCGCTGCTCGCCGACCGCATTCTAAGGGCTATGATATTTTGTGGATGTTGCAATAATTCGGCTGAAGTCTCCCTAAAGACGACCTCATTTTCCTTCTGTCCTAACATCATTTCCCACCGTCTATACAACGCACCGGCATCTAGATTGACGAAATAAAAGTCACCGCTAAGCGACGACGAAATCCAGGGAGTTTGGTTTCCATGTGTCTTTTCCCTAACCGCTTTCGTCACTTCCTTGAACGTCTCTTCGATTTTCATGAAAGGCGTTTTTACAACTCTTAGAAATTCTGTTGTATAAATCCCGTTACGACCGTTTCCGTCGCCGGCAGTAGAATTTGGATCAGTTGCATATACGACAATCGTGCCTGTCGGTGCGTTCACCTGAGCGAGCCCTCCTGATTCCAGACTGCGATTCCCGCCCTTGGCAAATGGGTTATTTCGACAAGCGTCAAGTATTACTATATTTAGACCAGTATTCGCCTCTGCGAGTTTTTCAAACAAGTCATCTACCGGATAAGCTTGAAATTTGGTCTCATCTTCAGATTGAATATCCGCCTCTACCGGGATCAAGTAATTACTTCCTTTAACTTGTACAGCATGACCAGCATAATAAAACAGACCCGCACCTCTATTTTTCTCTAGCCGGTGACCAAATGCCCGAATTTTTTCCAGCATCTGTTTCTGCGTAAGATCGGTCCCGCTAATCACGTCGAAGCCTAAGTCTCGTAAAGTTGTCGCTACATCGATTGCATCATTAACGGGATTCTTGAGCATCGGCGCTTTCTGATAATTACCGTTTCCTATAACCAACGCTGTTCGCTTTAGTGGTGAGGTCGTGGGTATTACGTTGAGTGTTATCTCCTTCGACGACAATGACTCAATACGATCCCTATTAAATGCAGTAGCCCGAAAACTATTGGCCCCAGGCGCAAGATCAACATCAAACGTAGCGGACGTAATCGTATCCTTCACCGTTAAACGGGGTTTCAAGCCATCCAGCAGTTTGCCGTTCTGAAACAATCTTATGTCCGCAACTCCTCCGCCTGAATCCTCGGCTTCAACGACAATTTGCATAACTTGCGAACGATACATTATCCCTGAAGCTGGTGAGGCTATCCGAAGAAATGGCAATGGTGTTAGTGGCTTTGAGAAATCTTCGGTCGAGTTTACTGGCGGCAGCTTTTCCCTCGCATAAACCTTGCCTAATAAGTTAGGAAATAAAAAGGGTTCGCTGAAAGAACTAATAGGAAAGCGTTTTCCGTCAACGACGTAGTACGCAGCCTTTGCCCCCTCTGCTGAAACGTCAAAGCGACCTCCTGAAATCGTAACAACCCAGTCAGCATTCTTTACGGCGATTAAGTTCGCCAGAAGCGTGCCTTGTTGCGCATCCCATAGTTTTATCTGGCCGTCAAACCCGCCACTCGCTAAGGTCTTGCCATCCGGACTGAAGGTTACGGAAATAACATTAGCGCTATGCTCTTTTAGAGATGCTTGTTCCTGACCTGTCGCGACGCTCCATAGCTTTACTGTGTTATCGAAGCTACTGCTAGCTAGCGTTTTACCATCCGGACTAAAGGCGACAGATGTGACATAGTTCTCGTGGCCTTTAAAGCTTTTGCCTTTATTACCAGAAACAATATCCCATATCGTTATTATTCTATCGTCTGAACCACTCACAACAGACTTACCGTCAGGACTGAATCTGACTGTCCACACATGATCTGTATCAATAAAAGTTCTGGTTTCACGCCATCCGTCAGTTTTCCATAGCTTGATCGTTTCATCGCCGCTGCCGCTGGCAAGCAGCTTGCCATCTGGGCTGAATGCGACTGAAGCGACCCTTCCAGTGTGTCCACTCAGCGTTTTCAACTCTGCGCCTGACGCAATATCCCAAACCTTAATGGTGTTGTCGTCGCTACCACTAGCCATTGTCTTGCCATCCGTACTAATCGCCACCGACCGAACGATCGATAAGTGGCCGGAGAGGATTTTTACTTCCTTGCCAGAATCAATTTGCAAAATGTGGATTGCACTGGCGCCGCCAATAGCAAGTATCTTCGCGTCTGGCCTAAAAGCCATCGAGTACACCGCGGCCGCATTAGTGGCGATGGTTTTGAGCTGGGGTTTTGAACCCGACTCCACATTCCATAGCCGAACAATTCCCTCAAAGTGGCCGCTTGCTAGAAACCTTCCATCTGGACTGAACGCAACACAAAGAACTCTCTTCCCAGGGTCAGGTTCAACAAAAACCCTAGGAACTTGCTGCGAACGCACGAGAATTGTTGCAACACACATTATGGCAATTAAGTGAAGAATGTTATTCGTATTCAAAATTCCACTTCGATGATTTTCGCGCATATAATATCTGCCTCTCAGACGCCATTTTGAGATTAACGTTCGTAATAAAAATCTCGGATTGATTCACTATTTTTCAAAAGGTATGTTTCACCTACTATTCACCAAGTGCATTCCACACCGTAGCGCCAAGCGGGAGTTCATTCAATTCGATCCTAGCTTCACGCCAGGACGGATAATGTTCTTGTAGAATCGCGATGAAACGCTCGCTGTGTACAGGCTCGATCAGATGGACCATTTCGTGAACGATGACGTATTCAAGCAAATCCTTTGGCTTCTTCACCAACTCTGTATTGAGTCGAATGTGGCCAGCACGGTGATTGCAGCTTCCCCACTTGGTTTTCATTCGTTGTAGGAAATACCCTGATACTTCCACATTCAACTTCGGCTCCCATTTTCTGATTATTTTTGGAACGACTCCATGTAAGAGCGACTTGTGCCAATTATGGACCAGTTCCGCGCGTCTCTGGACATCGCTATCAGGTCGGACGACCCACCAGCTCCATAAGTTCATGGAGGGTCTTCTTGCCGCAGTTCTT
>CAYNTN010000159.1:0-9689 GCA_964399995.1 uncultured Ignavibacteriaceae bacterium | reverse complement strand
AATTCACTGTTAAATCATTGAACTCTGACAGCAGCCGGTTCTTTTCAATACCGGTAAGCAATTCTATGTCATCCATTCTCTTGACATCATCATTGATCATTTGAAGAAGCACGTTTTCAAAATGATCCCGTATTTCTTTTACATACTCCTGTTTAAGAATTTCTGAATTAAAACTGAATTCAATATTTATTTCTTCGGCGCTCCCGACAATAATTGTTAACGGATAATTTGTCTGCTCCTTCATATTTACATTCTCAACCAGCAAACTCCATTTCTTAGACCCGATGACTTCACCGACAGGATAATTTTCAAATACCAGCAGGCTGTCAAACAGATCACCGCCTACTCCTGTCCATCCCTGTATTTCTTGTAAGGAAGTGAACTGATACTGGCGGGAAGAAACCTGATGCTTCTGCAGCTCCTGTAACCACTGCGATACTCCCTGATCTTTTCTCATGACTGAATGAAGAGGCAGCGTATTGATATAAAGTCCTACCCGCTGCTCTACAAAAGGAAGATCATCCGGTCGGCCGGATACTATGATTCCGTAAACTACATCATTGCTTCCTGTATAACGATGCAGCAGATATGACCATATTCCCTGTATTATTGTGTTTATTGTTAATCTGTGTTTTTGCGCATAGATACTTATCTGACTTTTTGTTTCAGCATTTAATTTTAAAAAAACCGTTTCGTACTCACCGACTCCTTTGGTTCGCTGAGTCGTTGCTCCAATAAACGGAATCAGGGTGCTTTGCTCTGCACCCTCCATATAGCCCCGCCAGAATCTTTCCTGCTGCTCTTTATCTGTGTTCTCGACATAACGAATGTAATCTTCATACCGGTCTTCGTCAGCAGCAGGGGCAGTCTTACCTGCTAAAAGAAGTTCATAGGTATTTAAAAATTCTTCCATCAATACCGGAAGAGACCAGCCGTCAAATAAAATATGATGTGAAGTCCATAGCATCCGGTAACGCTCTTCACTCAACCGGATAAGCGCAATACGCATCAGAGGCACTGACTCAAAATCAAATCCTCTGAGTTTATCCGACGCTTCAAATTCCTTTAACGCAGAAGACTGTTCCTCCGAATCCATGTTGCTGAAATCTAATATTGTTACAGGTAAATCTACATCCCTGTAAACACACTGAACCGGAACACTGAATTCATTATAATAAAAGCCGCTCCTTAATATGCTGTGACGTTTTAGAACGGAATTCCAACTCTTACTTATAACATTAAGTTCAGGATTTACCAGATCACAACTCAGCTGCTCGGTGTATGCTCCTGCCCGTGAATCATATAACGCGTGAAATAACATTCCCTGCTGAAGCCCGCTTAACCGGTATAACCCCTCTATTGATTCCCTTCTTGAAATACCTCCGTAAGGTTCATTTAAAAATTTATCCAGTTCCTCATAACTGATCTCCTTACCCAGACCGTAATCAGAAGGCGTATATTCTGACCCGGTTTTTTGTTTCTCCATGCAATGTGATATCAGAGCCTCAAGATTCAATTGATAATTTCTTACAAGCTCCGCTATTGTTTCATTCTCATAATGTAAGCTGCTGTAACTCCAGTTTAATATCAGCTCTCCGCCCTGTACCATACCGTTGACTGAATGAAGAATATTTTCCGTATGATCTCCGCTCACTGCCGCTCCGTTTGATTCACCTGCTCCTGAAAACCATTTACTGCTGCTCACTACATTATCCAGCTGACCTAAATAATTGAAAACTATATCCCAGCATGCTTTACCGGATAACCTTTCATCCTTATTAATGTATTTCAAAACCCCGTAACCCAGGCCTTTATCCGGTATTTTTCGCAGCTGCTCTTTTACCGATTTTATGATGCCCGAGATATTTCCATCCGGCGTTAACTCAAGCAATACCGGATAAAGACTCGTGAACCACCCCACCGTCCTGCTTGTATCTGTTCCTTCCGAAATATTTTCCCTTCCATGACTTTCCATGCCAATAATAATCTTTTCCTTATCTTCATGCTGACAAAGCGTAAGTGCCAGAGCGCAAAGCAATATGTCATCGATCTCCGTGTGATAGGCTACCGGAACTTCCTGTAATAGCAGCTTAGTCTGAAGCGTGTTCAATCGCATAACCTGCGTTTTCATGTCTTTAATCTTAACAGCACCTTCGTAAGGTTTATCCGCTGTCAATGGTTCATAATTACCGGCAGCTGCTTCCCAGTAAGGAATTTGCTGTAGTAATTTTCTGCTCTGACCATACTGTTTTAATGCATCATACCACTGACGGTATGAACTGCTCTTGTAACCCGGGTCCGTTTTTTCTCCTTTCTGAATTCCGGTCAGAAGCATCTCAAAGTCATCAAATAAAATCCTCCATGACACACCGTCAACACACAGATGGTGAATAACAATCAGCAATCGGTTATGAATCTCACTGCCGGGCGTTTGAATCAAAACGAAAAGTGCAAGCTTTCCCTTTTCAATATCAAAGCTGCGCTGATATTTTTCAGCATGTTTTCTTATCAGTTCACCAAGCGAATTCTCATTTGCTGACTTCAAATCAAGAATTGTCAATTCTCCGGTATTTGCGTCATACTCCTGTTCCCACAGACCATCCTTTTTAGTATAACTGAATCTCAGTGCATCGTGATGAAATGTTAATTGCTCAATCGCTCTTTTTAACATCTCCTGGGTAACAGATTTATCAATGGATACCAGCACACTCTGATTATAGTGAGAAACAGAATCATCTGCATTTTCCAAATACCATTGCTGTATAGGAAGCAACCCGCATGATCCTGTAAGAAGTCCTTGCTCTCCAATGACAGCAGCTGCTGAGCGTTCAGATACAGCAGCTGACAAGCTTCTTATAGTCTGATGAATGAAAATATCCTTAGGTTTCAATTCGTACCCGAGACGTCTCGCACGGCTCAGCACCTGTATTGTTATTATGGAATCACCGCCAAGTTCAAAAAAATTATCATCTATTCCGACACGCTCTACATTGAGAAGCTCTTTCCATATCGAGGCTAAGTTTTCTTCATGCTCATTACGGGGCGGTGCATATTCATTCTTTAATAATTCACCCGCATCCGGATCCGGAAATGCCTTCCTGTCTATTTTACCGTTAGGTGTTAAAGGAAATTTTTCCATGACAACCCATAATGCAGGTATCATGTATTCGGGAAGCCGCATACGCAGATGATGCATTACAGGTTCTTTATCAAATACTCCATCAGGTACTACATAACCTACAAGTCTCCTGCTGCCTTCCTTCGTCTCAGGAGCAAGTACTACGGATTGCTGAACCAATTCACAATCCTGTAACACATTCTCTATCTCTCCAAGCTCAATCCTGTAACCCCTGATTTTTACCTGCTCATCAATTCTTCCTAAATATTCTATATTTCCATCCGGCAACCATCGCCCTGAATCTCCCGTTCTGTATAGTCTTTCTCCCGCTTGTTCGTTGAACGGATCTTTCACAAACCTCTGGTTTGTCAACTCCGGAAGATTTAAATATCCGCGCGCCAGACCGGCTCCTCCCACATATATCTCACCCGGGACTCCTACTGGACAGAGATTTTGAAAACTGTCTAAAATATATGTCCTTAAAGTAGGTATGGGTTTTCCTACAATGCTTTTAGCTTCTTCCAAATGTTCCGGTCTTAATTCCTGAAATGTAACGTGAACCGTGGTTTCTGTAATACCATACATGTTAATTAATCTGCAGTCAGGATATGACTGCTTCCATGGTTTCAATTTTGACGGGTTAAGTGCCTCCCCTCCGAAGATCATATAACGTACTGATTTGGATTTAAAATCGTCAGCGGCAATGTCCTGAAGTACATAAAATGCGGAGGGTGTTTGATTTAAAACTGTTACTTTCTCGGAATGTAATAGTTCAGCATAAAGCGAAGCGTCTTTAGTCACATCCCCGGGTACAATGACAAGACGTCCTCCGTATAATAATGCTCCGTACATTTCCCATACAGAAAAATCAAAGCAAAAAGAATGAAACATTGTCCAAACATCTTTTTCTGTAAAATCAAAAAGAGGTGTGCTGGTTTTAAACAGTCTCACTACATTGTAATGACTTATCATCACTCCCTTCGGCTTACCTGTTGATCCGGATGTGTAGATCACATATGCAATATTTTCAGGATGAACTGATGTCTGAAGATTACCTTTTGACTGTTTGCTTATTTCGTGCCAATCTCCGTCTACTTCTACAATTTCAATATTTTCCGCTGATGCTACTTTTGAGCTGCTCTCTTTGCTGCTTACAACAACCAAACCCCCTGTATCTTCAAGAATAAACCTGATCCGCTCTTCCGGATATTCTGGATCTACTGGTACATATGCACCGCCGGCTTTAATAATACCAAGTATACCTACTATCATTTCAATGCTCCGTTCAATACAGATGGGAACTAATGTTTCCGGTTTTACTCCCTTGTTCTTTAAGTAATGTGCCAACTGATTTGAACGCTCATTTAAATCCATATAGCTAAGCTGCATTTCCTTAAAAACTAATGCAATTGCACCCGGTGTTCGCGATACCTGCTCTTCAACTAAATCAACAATAGTTTTATTTGAAGGATAAGTAACCGAAGCATTATTGAATTCATTGAGAATTTGGTTTTTTTCTTCCGGAGACAGAATAGGCAGTGTCCCAATGCTTTGCCCCGGATTATTTACTATCGAATGAAGAAGTTCTTTAAAATGTGATGTCATCTTCATAATAGTCTGTTCACAAAACAAATCAGTTGAATATTCCATAAGTCCTTCTAAACAATCCGGTGTTTCTCTTACAGACAGAGAAAGATCGAAGAGTGATGTAGTATGTTCATAACTGTCTTTTAACAAATTCAGCTTTCCAAATTTCAGTTGTTTAATCTCCGGTATGTTCTGCAATACAAATGACACCTGAACCAGAGGATTCTTGCTCATGTCTCTGTCACCAACTACTGTACTCACTACTTTTTCAAATGGCACTTCCTGGTTTTCATAAGCCTCAATAGTAGTTTCTCTGACCCGTTTCAGAAGTTCAGTGAATGAAATATCTCCTGTCAGCTCACTGCGCAAAGCAAGCATGTTTACAAAAAAACCGATTAGATTTTCTATTTCCTTCATGTGACGCCCTGCTACACTGACCCCGACACATATGTCCTTCTGCCCGCTGTATCTGAATAACAGAACCTTAAATGCAGCCAGCAGAGTCATAAATAATGTTGCGCCTTGCGTCTTGCTCAGCTGCAGTAGCTGCTCTTTCAGTTTTTTATCAACAGTAAATCCCAGGTTAGCACCTTTTTTACTTTGGACAGCAGGTCTGATAAAATCGGCAGGCAGCAGCAGTTGTTGCACACCGCTCAGCTTCTTCTTCCAGTAATTTAACTTCTTATCAAATGCTTCACCCTGCAAATGCTCCCGCTGCCATGCAGCAAAATCAGCATATTGAATATGCTGAGGCAATAATTCAGCTTCGCGGTTTTCATCGTAAGCTGTATAAAGCTCTACCATTTCTTTTACAATTACAGATATAGACCATCCGTCAGTGGAGATATGATGCATAGTTACAACAAGCAAATGCTCATCGTCACTGATACTGATCAAATGCCCACGGATCATGTAATCTTTCGAAAGATCAAAAGGAATATCTATTAATTTCTTTATGTGCTTATTTAATTCGTCAATATTCTCTTTGTATTCGGAACCATCGACCAGCTCAAGATTCCATCCGTCTTTCTCTTGAAATGCCTGATAACCTTTCCCTTCCTCTTCAAGTATTACGGTTCGTAAAACTTCATGACGGTTAACTATATTCTGCAAAGCATAAACCAAAGCATCTTTGTTCAATTTACCTTTCAGCCGTAAGACAGTCGGTATGTGATACTGAATACTTCCTTCCAGCTGGTCTAAAAACCACAGCCGTTCCTGACTGAAAGATAAAGGAATCCTCCTGCCCGTTGATCTGTCAGCAGGTTTGATTTTTTCGCGGTCTGCATTTATTGATTCAAAATCTCCCGATTCACTGCTCAAGAAAACAGCTATTTCACTTTTCCTGCTTTTGAGATTATTCAGTAATTCAATGTCTGTTGGTTTGTTCTTATCAATTGCGTACCTCAGCTTCCCATTTTCCAAAAAAATAGTTATGCCTTTTTCCTTCGCTTCCGTTAGTAAATCGATGATAACTTTATTCTTGTAAACCATTTTCATTTTTCATTAATTGATACTGAGGATTTCTTTTAAAATGCAAAATAAAATTCTGACAATTATAAATCAAAAACTTCAGAGTCAATTATTTTTTCTTTATTTGACTTAGTCAATTCTATGTATTTTCCTAAATCTGCAATGCAGATAAATTCATACAATGCTTTTATAGGAATGTTTAAAGAAAATTCGTTACGAATTGATGATGCAACCCTTGTGACCAGCAAAGAATGTCCTCCCAGTTCAAAAAAACTGTCATTAATGCCTATCCTGTCTATGCCTAATAATTCCTGCCAGATTGATACTAATTTCTCCTCTGTTTCATTTCGCGGTGCTGCATATATGCTTCCTAAAAATTCTTTAACATCATGATCCGGTAAAGCTTTCTTGTCTACCTTTCCATTAGGAGTTAACGGCAGGTTTTCAAGTTCAACCCAGAATGCCGGGACCATATAGTCAGGAAGCTTACTTCTCAGGTAAGTTACTATAGCCTCTTTATCAAATTCTTTGTGACAAACAACATAACCAACCAGCTGCTTATTCCCTTCTTTATCTTCCTTCGTCAGCACAACGGCTTGTCTGACAGACTCATTCTTCTGCAGAACACTTTCTATTTCCCCAATCTCAATGCGATAACCCCGGATTTTTACCTGATCATCTTTTCTGCCGAGAAACTCGATATTGCCGTCGGATAACCAACGAACTATATCGCCGGTTCTGTAAAGCTTTTCATCAACGTTATTACTAAACGGATTTGTGACAAACTTTTCTTTTGTTAACAAATCGTTGTTTACATATCCCAATGAAACACCGTCTCCTCCAATATACAATTCACCCTGAACTCCTTCAGGGACAATATGCATGTGATTATTCAATACAAATAATTTCGTATTAGATAAAGGCTTTCCAATCGGAATAATTCCTCTCTCTATACAATCTATCGGGTAAGAAGTAGCATACACGGTTGTCTCCGTAGGTCCGTATACATGAGTTAACTTATCCTCTCCGAGTATATCCAGCGCTTTCTGAACATGTAGATTAGATACCATTTCCCCTCCAAACAATAACTTCCTTAATCTTTTTAATTTCCCGGGATCAGAATCAATAAAGGAATTGAATAAAGCTGTCGTGATAAAACATACTGTAATATTATGCTCATTTATAACACGTAACAGCTCATCTGCATTTGAAGCGCTGTTATCTTTTATCAGATAAAGACTTGCTCCCTTTAATAAAGTACTGTAGACATCATATGTCGAGCCGTCAAATGAATAATTTGACCATTGCAGCACACGGTCATCAGGTTTCACTGATATTTCCCCTGTATCAAATACAAGTTTAATCACATTACGGTTGGTTACAGCAATTCCTTTGGGACGTCCTGTGGTACCTGAAGTAAACATTATGTAAACGCATGAATTACTGCCTGTCTTTACTCCCGGTGACTGTAGTGAGCTGTTTAATGAATCACTTACGGTTATAATTTCATAACCATTCAATCCGGCGGAAATCGGTAATTCACTATCAGTAGTTACTATGTGGGAAATATCACAATCCTCAATAATGTAACCCAATCTTTCCGCTGGGTAGTCTTTATTGAAAGGAACATACGAACAGCCGGCTTTTAAAATCCCTAACATACCTGTTATCATATCAAAATTTCTTAATGACAGTAAACCGATATTTTCTCCGGGCTGAATTCCTGTTTCAATTAAATAATTTGCCAGTTGATTTGACCGTTCATTTAGTTCTTTGTATGTTAACTTCTGATCCTCAAAAACCAGCGCAGCTTTGTCGGGAGACTTTGCAGCCTCCTTCTCAAAAAGTTCGATGATGGACATATCCGCAGGATAATCAACACCGGTATCATTAAAATAAAACACTAATCGCTCAAATTCTTCAGAAGGTATAATGTCACTGCTGTTAATTATCCCCTCATAATTTTCTAAATAACATTTAATTACTTTTTCAAAATATCCCGCCAGATCAGTCAAAGTTTTTCCCGACTTCAGTTTTTTTCTTAACGAAAAACGTAAACTCAGTACATTTCCGGTAATGCCTGCTGAACAATCTAAATAAGTATTTGTTAATTCATGAGTTATAGATTCATTCTTGTTTTTTTCATCCTTTAAAGCTTCTGCTTGATCAGTTTCCGGCTGTCCCTTTTCCAGGTTTTCGTAAATATGAAAATTTACAAAACTAAACAGGACGTCAAAGAAAGGATTAACATCTGAAACTTTCTCGCCTGTTATTTTTACTATATCAAGCAGACTCGTCCTGTCTCTTCTTTTAAGATCCCGCATTTTATTCTCGACATTCTCAAAGTAGGTTTTCCATGTCGGAGGATCTTGATCAAATTTAAGTCTGAAGGGAATTGTATTTAAAAAACAACCAAGTACCTTATCACCGTCTTCTTTTAACGGCCGGCTGTTCGTCACCAAGCCTGCTGTCAGTTCATCTTCACTCGTAAGCATTTTCAAAGAATACAGATATGCACCGAACAAAAAGCCTTTTAGTGACAACCCGTCTTCCTTTGTTTTCTTAATCAAAATTTTTAAAAAATCCTCACTGTAATCCTTGCTTAATTTTTCAACGGCAGTTTCTTGCGAAAAAATATCCAGCCGTTTATAACCTGACATTTCATCAAACCAAAATTTCCTGTTATCATCAATCTTTTTATCTGCAATGCTCTGAATTACAAAATCCCTGTAATTGCATTTTAATAAGGGCAGCGACTCAGTCTCCTGCCCGTTTATGAGTTTTAAATAAATATTATTAAGCTCTGTACTGAAAGATGCTACACTCCAACCATCTAAAATTGCATGGTGAAACTGAAATAAAAAGAGAGTCTGATTTTTTAAAAAAATTAATGTAGCACGCCATAACGGCGCTTTGGAAATTTCAAATGGATTTGTCCGCTCTATTCTGAGATATTCCCTAACGAAACATCCGGCTTCATCCTCCGAAGTCGTCTCCATTTCATAAGTATCAACCTTGACCGGAATGGTCCTGTAAACTATCTGAACTCCCTCCCGGTAAATATCCAGATTAAATGCTGTCCTCAAAATGCTGTGCTTTTTTACCATCAACTCAAGAGCTTTTTCAAAAACCTTAAGATCAATTTTTTTAGGAAGCCGGAATGTAAACTGATCATGATACAATGCCAGCTCAGGATTTAATAATGACGCATGAACCATCCCACTCTGTATATCACTCATCGGATATATGTCTTCTATATTTTCTGCCTCAGATATTAATGTCAGAACCCTGGTTTTTAGAACTTCAATTTCCTCAGCTGCTGAATTTAAAATCTTGTTCGAACTGCTTTCCGACACGGAGCTTGTATCAATTAAACGTAATAATTCGGATAGATTATCTGACTGATAGATATCAAAAACTTTTATTTCCTTATTAAAAAATTTTCTTATATTATGTACCAGCCTTATTACTTTTATTGAATCCCCCCCAAGTTCAAAAAAATTGTCGTTTA
>CAYNTN010000158.1:0-9807 GCA_964399995.1 uncultured Ignavibacteriaceae bacterium | reverse complement strand
ATGAGATATGAGATATGAGATATGAGATATGAGATATGAGATATGAGATATGAGAGATACAATTTTACAAGTTCCACAGTATAAATAGTTAATCTTTTACTAGTAACACATAATTAATAGCTCATAGCTCATAACTCATAACTCATAACTTTTAACTTTACAAACTTTACAAACTTTACAAACTACTTAAAACACTAAATGGATTTTAAACTAACTAACCGGATCTTCGCTGCATTTGTTTTTTTGTTCTCAACGATCATATACGTAATGACAGTTCAACCGACTTTCTCATTATGGGACTGCGGTGAATTTATAGCATGTGCATACACTTTATCCGTTCCACATCCTCCGGGTGCTCCTTTCTTTACTCTTATGGGAAAGATATTTACAATGTTTCCAACCGCGTCTGACATAGGATTAAGGGTAAATTACCTTTCGGTGATATCGAGTTCGCTTTGTGTTTTATGCTTATATTTAATTTCAACAAAGGTAATAAAAAACTGGAGAGGCATTCCTAAATCAACATACGATGTTTTACTGATTTGCGGTTCTTCAGCTATAGGAGCATTATCCTATGCGTTCAGTGATTCATTTTGGTTTAATGCGCTCGAAGGTGAAGTTTACGGGATGGGTACTTTTCTTATCGGACTTTGCATGTGGATTTTAATGGTATGGTGGGAAAGAGCGGATGAGCCCGGAAGTGACAAGTATTTGCTTTTAGTCGCTTATATTGTTGGTCTTTCCATCGGGATTCATTTAATTGTAGCCCAGTGCATATTTCTTGCGGGATTGTTTTTTTATTTCCGAAGATATGATTACACCCCGAAATCCTTAGTAATAGCATTCGTATTATCGTCAGTAGCTTTTTTTATTGTGTATCCGGGTATAGTTAAGAAATTTCCTTTATTAATGTCGGGCAGTGTAATGATAGGAGTTTTGATAATAGGGCTGATAATTTTCGGTATTTATTATGCACGGCAAAAGATGAATCCGATTTTAAGTTTGCTTACACTTTCCTTGTTTCTGATAATTTTAGGTTATTCCACATACATATCAATATTAGAAAGAGCTAATGTTTCTAATTTGCCTATCAATGAAAATAGTCCTAATAATCTTGAAACACTTATTTCTTATCTGAATCGTGAGCAATACGGCCAGCAGCCGCTGATAATGCCGAGACGTTACTCTCAGGAGCCGCAGCATCAGGGCATATATCAGAATTATTCGAGCGATATGGAATTTTTATGGAAGTACCAGATCAATCATATGTTTAACAGATACTGGTTCTGGAATTATATCGGAAGAGCAGGTCATGATCAAAATGACGGCGTGGACTTCAGCAAGTTTTTTGCAATTCCATTTATATTCGGAATGTTCGGATTGTTTTACCAGTTTAAGAAAGACTGGAAGCTTGGATTTATTTTCTTAATGATGTTTCTGATGATGGGAATTGTAACTGCATTATATCAAAATCAGCAGGAGCCCCAGCCGCGTGAACGGGACTATTTTTATGTCGGTGCTTTCTTTGCTTTTTCACTGTGGATAGGTCTCGGAGTAGCAGGTCTGATTGAAGTGATCTCGGAAAAAATGAATAAGAAATCATTGATTGCAGTCTGCTCTGTAGTGCTGCTTCTCTCTTTTGCCGCGGTACCTCTGAATATGCTTCGGGTAAATTATTATTTCGAAAACAGAAACGGAAATTATCTTCCTTATGATTATGCATATAATATTCTGCAGAGTGTTGAAAAGGATGCAATACTGATAACAAACGGCGATAACGATACTTTTCCGTTATGGTGCCTGCAGGCAGTATACGGAATAAGAACCGATGTAAGAATTATTAATCTTTCTCTCGCGCAGACTGACTGGTATAATCTTCAGCTAAAAAATGAAAGACCTTACGGAGCTTTACCGGTTCCGATGACATTTACCGATGCACAGCTGAAGAGGCTTCAGCCGGTGCAATGGGATGAAAAGAAACCTGTGTCATACGATGTTCCTGTAACAGCTTATCCTGATTCAATGAGGAATCAGCCGAATCTTCCTGCTAGGATTGTAACTAATATTCCCCCTACAATCAGGCAGCAGCAGGGTAATCAGGTTATTACCGCATTGAAATCAAATGACCTGCTTCTGATGGACATAATAAAAGCAAATAAGTGGGAAAGACCGTTTTATTTTTCCATAACAGTAACCGAAGATAATTTTGTCGGATTGGGTGATTATTTGGTTATAGAAGGTATGGCTCAAAGATTAGTACCCTACAAAGTAACTGATATAGGCACGGGTTACGATATCAATATTGATGTCATGACTAAATGCCTTTTCGACAACCCTGCTGAACCATCCAAAACACCTCAATACGGATTCAGATTCAGAGGATTAAATGATAAGAGCATTTTTTATAATGAAGATCAGGTAAGAATGACGCAGACTTTCAGAACATTATTCTTCAGGTTAGCATATACTTATTCAATGGATTCATTGAATTATCAAAAAGCTAATAACGTATTGGCAAAAATGGAAGAGGTAATGCCCGCCGATGTTGTTCCAATGGATTACAGGATAGAATATGATTTGGCAATGCTGTATAACAAGCTGGGAAATAAAGAAATGTTCAATAAACTCATAAATGATGTTGAAGTAAAAGCTGAGGAAGACATGAAAAGTAATCCCGATAATTACCAGTCTTATTATAATCCATACAGAGTTTTGCTTGATGTTTATGAATCGAAAGGTGAATATCAAAAGGCTCTTGATCTGTTAAACAGATTGTCAGTATCAGGTTCAAATGATATAAGTATTCGTCAGAAAATTGAATCGATAAAGGAGAAAATGAAAAATTCCCAGCCAAAATAAATTATTATTTATTGCTGATCATTTTTCAGCTGTTCATTAAACAATTATGTCAAAGAAACCTGTCAGACAAAATTTACAGACTGCAAAACCGGGTATTAACAATAAATTAATATTCGGTTTTTTGATTGTTCTGTCAATAGTATTGGTCATCATTTGCAACAACAATAGATTCATTCAGGATGATGCCTATATCAGTTACAGGTATGTTCAGAATTTCGTAGACGGCAACGGACTGGTTTTTAATATTGGGGAAAAAGTTGAAGGCTATACAAACTTGCTTTGGGTTTTAGTTTTAAGCGTGTTTGTTTTAATGAAATTCAATATTGAAAATACCTCTCAGAACCTGAGCCTCTTTTTCGGTGTAGTTGTCTTATTTGCCACTTACTATTTGTCAGCTCTGATAAATGTAAAGGATGATTCAACAAATACAAAAAAAAATAAATCAGATGAACAAGGATCAGCTGTAATACTATTCAACCTTATTCCTCCTGTATTGCTTGTGTTTACCGGTTCCTTTGTGTTCTGGGCTATCAGCGGCATGGAATCTACAATGTTCATTTCGTTTTGCCTGCTTGGTATTTATTTTTATTTGAAAGAAAGAAACAGTGAGACTGTAAATTATAAATTTCCGTTATTCATTTTACTTGCTACACTCACGCGCCCCGAAGGCTTGTATTTTTTCGGATTAATTATGATTCATAAGTTTTTCTTTTCAGCAAAAGAAAAAAGGGCTGAAGGCGTAAAGGAATTCTTTTCACGTAATAATATCATTTCCTATTCAATTTATATTGTACCTGTAATATTTTATTTTATTATAAGATATTCTTATTACGGATATCTTTTCCCCAATACGTATTATGCTAAAACCGGATTCTCGTCTGCTTATCTTAATTCGGGTGTCCAGTATTTTACAAAGTTTTTAACATCGTACCTCATCTACGGAATAGTTTTGGTTGCTCCGTTATATCTGTTTAAAAAGAAAGAAAATTTGTTTGAAATATCTCTTTTTTATCTATTGATAGTTTCATTCATTCTTTATGTAATATCTATAGGAGGAGACGTACTAAAACAAAACAGATTTTTCCTGCCGGTGTTGCCGATGATATATATTTTGTTTGCAAAATTTCTGATGGAAATTTATTACAAAATGAAAAACTCCCTTAGCAGCGGTTTAAGTGCTGCATCAATGGCTTTGGTGGTTTTAATCATTTGCATTTATTATTACAATACTCAAAAAGAAATTCTCGACAATGATATTCAGGGTGAGAATGGCCTGGTGAACAAAATGAAGGTTACCGGAACCTGGTTTAAGAATAAACAGCTGCCTCTTGACAGGCATTTAAATCTTGCTGCAACTACAATCGGCGCTGTATCCTATTTTGCCGGTCCGAAAGTAAACGTAATTGATATGCTTGGCCTTACCGACGAAGAGGTTGCTCATAATCCTAAATTTGTGAAAGAAATTTCTGAACTGACTCTCGGATGGAAAGAAAGAAACTACAATGCAGATTATATTTTGTCGCGTGATCCGGATTATATTTACTTTTCTACGGGTGTAAAACCAAGTGCCTATGCGGAAAGAGCTTTGTTTACAAATGAAGAGTTTGTGAAATATTATTACCCTTATTATTTTACCGATAAAACCTCTCAGACAACAGAGGTTGTTTATAAAAGAAAATCCGAAGTAGAGCTCCCCCCTAACTGGGAGTTTCCCGGAAATCCCAATTACAGTCCAAACTATGTCAACTTGTTTAATGACGGAATGAATATTTCGAAGGACAGAGCGAATAGTCAAAAAGCGCTTAACGAATTTCAGAAATCACTGGATATAGGACCGTCAAGTTTCGGATTGCCCTATTTGTACATGGGAGATATTTATTTGCAACAGAATAAAAAAGATCTTGCAATGGAAAACTATAAGAAAGCAGTAGAGAGAGATGAGAGTATTGTATTGGCTAATTACCAGTTGTACCAGCTCTATAGTCAAAAAGGGGATTCAGCAAACGCCAAAATAAGTCTGGACAGGATTCTCAAGTATGATCCTGAAATTATGAGATAACAAAATACGGACAAATTTTACCTCTAAGACTCAAAGACTCAAAGTAACCATTTCTTAGAGACTTTGAGTCTTTGTGTTTATCAGGAAATTTTTTTAAAATAGATTTGATGTATGAAAATTCTTATCAATGCGCTTTCAGGAAATGGTGACTCACTGATGTTTTCTCCCGCATTACGACTGCTGAAAGAAAAGCTGCCGAAGTCGGAAATTGATATGCTTGTAATGTTCAGATCAGTAAAGGAAATGTATCAGCAGAATCCCTTCATCAGTAGTATTCACTTCATAAATTTTCTTAAACAATCAAAGCTCAAATCACTTTCAGAAGTCCGCAAACTTAAAAGCAATGAGTATGATTTCTCCATAAATGTATATCCTGCCAACCGGCTCGAATACAACATTGTAAATGCTTTTCTTGGTGCAAAGAAAAAGATTGCTCATCATTACACACACACTGACTTTTCCAGAGCCGAATTTCTGAATGACATTTTAATTGATGAGGTGAAAGACAGGCATAATGTGCTGCAGAATCTTGATCTTATCAAACCTATTGTAAATGTTGATGATGAAGAAGCAGGACGAATGGAAATATTTATCGGAGATGATGATAAGACAAAGGCTGCAGATTGGATTAAAGAGAATAATCCTGAAGGTAAGACCCTGATCGGGTTTCATCCAGGTTCGTCGGTTCTGAAGAATCATATTCATAAGCGCTGGGATAAATATAAGTATGCCGAACTTGCTAAAATTCTCATGAAAGAATATGATGCAAAGATACTTCTGTTTGGAAATGAGTTCGATTTGAATAATGAAATAAATTCAATGATCAATAACGAAGCCTTAATCGCTTCAACAAGCAATTACATGGATTCAATTGCACGAATGACTTACTGCAAATTATTTGTTTCAAATGATACAGCTTTCCTGCACTCGGCTGCAGCATTACAAATTCCAACTGTAGGCATATTCGCTTATACAAATCATAAAGAGCTTTATCCGTGGAAAACAAGACATGTGATTGTCAGAAAAGATTTAGACTGCAGCCCGTGCTTTTATAATTCACCAAGACCCGCTGCATGTATATTTAAAGGTGAAGAAGAATTTAAATGCATGAAGATGATTGAAGTGGAAGAAGTCTATAAATCAGTTAATCAATTACTAATTACTAATTACTAATTACTAATTACTAATTACTAATTCAAGTTGAGCGGTTTTTCTAAAAAAGTTAGAATACGCCACGAATTTGCACTAATTGTCGCGAATTAAAAGAAATGATTTTCGTGTTCATTCGTGTGAATTTGTGGCAAAAAACAAATTTCAATTATAAAAGCGGTCAACTTAAGTTAGTAATTAGTAATTAGTAATTAGTAATTAATTGATAAAGTCCCACACAATCGTAAACCTTGAAATCGAATTCAGTAAACCTCCTCTGTCATCCAACGGAAATACATAAGCATTATAAACGAGGCTATTTAAAATATTTGCTATGGTAAGATTTACATTTGCTTTGCCGATCCTCGCGCCGACGTAGAAGTCTGCGATGAATTGATTTTGCTGAGGGAAAGTACCGGAAGGGTATGGATAAATAATTGAATAGTCAGGTTGATTTTGTTCTATGATGTTTAATATGTTATAGTATTTTAAATTAAAGCCGGTTTTTATTTTCAGTTTTCCCCTGAACAAGATTCCTTTGTATGCAAGATCCGATTTAATATAATTTGCCGGAAACAATTCATTGTTTGAATAATTATATGTAACTGTGATATCCGAATATTTGGTAATCCAGGTAATATTAGAATTTACACCATAGGGACTTCCGTAATAGTCAGTGGCTGATTTGTAATATTCCCCGGACAATTTGAAACCGTTTAATGTAACCGACATTCCGGTTTCGTAAAAATTTCTGGGAACATTTTGAATATAGTCATATTCTGTTCTAAAGACATTTACTGTTCTGTTAAGGATCAGATAATTTGTTTGGTTAAATCCGCCGTTTAACTCAAATATAAAATTATTATTTTTAATGATCGCCCATCGTACTTCTGAACCGGCGCTACCATAATTTTCACCTGCGAGATTATCGTATCTCGCAAATGCAGATAATAATAAAGTTTTATAGATAAAGTCATATTTTCCTTTCAACGAGTAGTAGTTATTCCGGAAATCATTGAAAAAATTTCCATCAAACAAATTCATATAAATATTTCCGCCTACTAAAAAATCTGAAGTAATATTTTTGTTGTGAACAAACGATAAATTCTGGCTAACATCAACGCCATAAACAACGGAATGCGAATACGCATTGGGATAACTATCCGAAAAATATGTCGAGTCATCAGGGTTTAAAAGTTGTCTGAGGGAGTTATTACTATACAGCTTTAATGTTGTCAGTAAATTTCTGTTCTTAAAAAATCTTCCGGTCAGTGTAAGGTCATAATAATAATTTTCAAGATGTTCATTTGCGGTTGGATTAATCACAGGAGCTTCATCGTCTTCAAGATCTGCACTGACAGGCGAGTAGATCAGTCCGTCATTCAGTCCTCTTTCAAAATTAACGAGATAGAAATTAAGTTTGGCATTAAACTTCGGTGAAAGAAAAAAATTAATTCTCCCTCTTCCTCTCCAGATGCCGTAATCTGAATTGTCATATCTTCCGTCAGCAGAGTGATTGGTTATTCCAAGCTGCACATTAGCTTTCCGCGAGAACGGCTGGCTGAAAATAAAATCCGCAAACAAAGATCCAAACCTGTCCTGAGAAAATCTTAATTGTGAGAAAGGCTTCGGCCGAAAAATATCTTTTGAAATTATGTTAATGGATTTTGAAAAAGTATTTATTCCATAGAAAAAAGAAGATACAGAGGATATCTCTTCAATCTTATCAATCTCATTTACAGAAATGTTTTGTATGTCAAAACCCTGATAATAATTATCGTTGATCTGAATCCCGTCCCTGAATATTCCTGTTTCCGATGAATACTTCCCGTTATAATTTATATCGTTACGTTCACCCAATCCCATGTCATAAATGAAATATCCCGGGCGTTCATCCATTATCTCGGATAAAGTTCTCTTATCATTCCATATATAAAGTGAATCATAACTGAAAACATCTGAGGTATTCGAAAGACGTGTCTGATTTTTTATTTTATTTGTGTCAAAAGGAATTTTACGTGTGGTATCTGAAAATTTATTTTGCGAATACAGATTCTGTGATACAAAGAATAAGATCAGCGAAAAAAGAATTTTCATCAATTTGCATTTAGAGTTTATCCTTTTGTTCGAGGTTTTTCGGGTCTTTGCTGTGTTTTATTATTTTTGCATCAATGAGAAAAATAACATCTTCGGCAATGTTTGTTGCATGGTCGGCAAGACGTTCTATATTTCTTATAAGTGTCAGAACGTGTGCACAGGGAACTATTAGATCTTTATTTGATTTCATTTCATCTGTCAGCAAGTCAAAGATGTCTTTATCTAGGCGATCTATTTCAATGTCGGCTTTTATTATTTCTCTTGCAAGCTCTGCATCACCGTTGACAAAACTGTCTATACTCATTTTAATAAGTTTCTGAACCTTTTGAGCAATAATGTCAACCTTCATTTTTTTCATAAGGTCATTATGTCCGATAAGTGATTCTGCTCTTTCAGAAATATTGACAGCAATGTCACCCATTCTTTCGAGGTCACTGTTGATCATCAATGCAGTCATTATCAGACGAAGATCAAAGGCGACAGGCTGTGTAAGCGCAAATATTCTCTGGCAATGTTTATCAATCTTTATATCATATTTATCAACTTCATCATCTCTTGATATAACAAGCTTCGCAAGTTCTAATTTGCCTTCAAACAAAGCTCTGAAAGAAAATTCAATCTGCTCTTCCACCAGACTCCCCATTTTAATTATTTTTGTCCTGAGTTGCTCAAGCTCTTCTTCTAAGTAATGAAACATTTTTTTCTAAAATTATTATTTTTATAAAAATATGCAATTAATTCATTAAAACAAAATTTATTTATATCTAAAAGTTCAACTTTTCACATCATCCGAATCTTCCCGAAATATAATTCTGCGTCTTTTCATGAGCCGGCTTTGTAAACATGCTTGTAGTAGAACTATATTCAACAATTTCACCGTTAAGGAAAAAAGCACACTTGTCACTTACTCTTGCCGCCTGTTGCATATTGTGAGTGACAATTACAATTGTCAGGTTTTTTTTCAACTCAAACATGAGCTCTTCGATTTTTGATGTTGATATTGGATCAAGCGCGCTAGCAGGTTCATCCATTAATAAAATTTCCGGATCAACAGCAAGTGCTCTGGCTATGCATACTCTTTGCTGCTGCCCTCCGGATAATCCCATTGCGGAGTCATTCATCCTGTCTTTCACTTCTTCCCATATTGCAGCCCGTTTACAGCTGGTTACAACGATCTCTTCAAGGTCTTTCTTTTTATTCACTCCGTTAATTCTCGGTCCGTATGCAACATTTTCAAACACTGACTTCGGAAAAGGATTCGATTTCTGAAAAATCATCCCTACTCTTTTTCTTAATGCTACTACATCAACATTCTTATCATAAATGTCTATTCCGTCAATTTTCACATCACCTTGAATTCTTACATTATCTATGGTGTCATTAAGCCGGTTCAGTGTCCGAAGAAATGTAGACTTACCGCATCCCGAAGGTCCGATCAATGAAGTCACTTTATTCTCATCTATGCTAATAGTAATATTCTTCAGAGCTTGATTGCTTCCGTAATAAAGATTTAACTTGTGCGTATGTATTTTATCTAACTTCATTTTTTCAATTACGAGTTACAAATTACGAATTACGAGTTACGGACACACTCCATACACTCCATACACTCCATACACTCCATACACTCCATACACTCCATA
>CAYNTN010000157.1:1944-9855 GCA_964399995.1 uncultured Ignavibacteriaceae bacterium | reverse complement strand
AAATTTTCCCGTGTATCACTGGGGATCAGCATTGCATTGGGTATATTAGGTTATCTCACCAAGCCTTACTATGTTCTTGCAATTCCCATCATTGCATTATATCTATTTATTTTTGTAAGCAAGAGAAAATCGCTTGTCTATGCAATTACAGCTTGTATTTTTCTGATGATATCAGTTGCTGTCGCATCGGTCGTATTTCCGGTATATATAAATAATGCATTGCTGTCACATATAAATGCGTCGGTTTATCTTTATAATACTATGAAAGATCAGGTCGCGGAATATGTGCAGTTTAATTTTTTTCTCATCATAATCATTTTTTTATCGGTTATTATGATTGTCGGAAATTTTTTAAAGAACCATTTGAGTGAGACTGTTGAAAAAGCAGCTGAATATTTCCGAAGTCTGTTAAAGCTAAATTCAAACAGGAAATTAACCGCCGATGAACCGTTGATTAACAGCAAGTTGGATCTTTTTTTTATATTTACTCTGTTATCCGTATTGTTTGTGTTTATTGTAAAACTTGGAGGTCACAATGGAAACTGGCACGCTGCATATTTATTTCATCTTGCTTCTCCGTCTCTTATCATAGTAACATTCGTGCTGTTGGAAAAAGCATCAAACAAGATTCTCCAATCATTTACTGCTGTTCTTATTATAATTACAATGAATACTGAATTCAAAACTCCGGAATATGAATTCGCCAGATATGCAGATTGTTTTGAAAAAGTCGAAGATGCAATCCGAAAAAGTAAGAATACATACAATTCTCCCGAAATTGTATCAATTATGGTGAGTGAAAATAAACCGGTTTATAACTCCGGTCTTTCCGAATATTTCCTTAGTGAAGAGCATAAATCCGATAAACTAATAGAGTCATCCCGGGAATTAGTTGAGCGAAGAGAAGAATATCAAAAGGAAGTAAATGCGAAAATAAGCGGGAAAGAATTTGATCTGATATTGCTTTCCGGAAATTATTATACCTTTTTTGTCAATAAAAATCTGCTGAAACAATATTATGAACTTTCCGGAACTTTCTGCGCGCCTTTCATTTACCATGAAATGACTATCGAAAAGTGGGTGCCAAAGAAGTAATGAGTAATGAGTAATGAGTAACGAGTAACGAATTAAAACAGTCTTTCATCCCAAAAGTAATCTTCAATTCTTACAAGCTTAACATTTTTTTCAAAATCAGGGTGCACAGTATTAATTACAAAATTAAACTCAAGTGGAATTACAACAGAAGGTACCTTCAAAACAGGTGATTCTTTACTAATATACCAATCCGAACCAATTTCCTGTAAACCGGAATATCCGGATATTTTACGCCAATTATCCGGCAGCTGTCTTATGTTTAATTGTCTGATGTATTTCTCATCATCCGGAATTGATATGACCATAACTTTGAAATCATCCGCAGGCATTACCGCACTCCTGTGAACTATTAATTCTAAAGTTGATAACGATCTTGAACCGCCTGTGTAGATTACTTTCTGTCCGGCTTTATTCCATCTGTTAGCGTCTCCTGAAGATAATAATTTCTCTGAAAACTTCCTCTTGGAGATTCTGAATACTTCCATTATCAGACATTATCTCCGTATTCGATGGCAGTCAATCTGTCATTTACAAACCTTATTCCGGAAACAGTATTCAGGTAGGATATAGGGCTCTTACCCTCAAAATAGAGATTCGTATTATTGAGCCAAACTTGAAACTCCTTGATACTTCCAAACACAGATATCCCGTGTTTGATCATTGAAATCAAAAGTAAGATCTGTTCTCTTAAACCGGGATTAAACTTAACATCCTGTTGTTTGTATGAGCGGAAAGTTTTTACACTAACGTTTAACCATCCGGATAATATGTTGTCATTGAATTCAGTTAATTTTTTAATTGCTTCGACATATTCCCAGTCAATAGTTCTCGTCTGAAGGTAAGTTAATACAGCACTGTCACTTATCTGATTTGGTACATCAGCCATTACAACAGATTCTTTTTTCTTGGTTAATGGTTTCATGATTTATTTATTTTTGTTTCAAATTCAACTTCAACTTAAGGTAAAATTACCTTAGTAGCAAGGAATAATTGCCGTATAAAAAACAAGCTCAAACAAATTAGTTTTCCTGAGGACACGGCATGACATAAAATTCCAAATCCAAATTCATAATTCATGGAGACAATCTTTGTCTTGACCAGATGTTATTACTTTTAAGTTTATACTCAATCCTGTCATGTAAGCGATTGATTCTTCCCAGCCAGAATTCAAAAGTGACCGGTGATAAACGGTATCCTCCCCAGTTGGCAGGTCGGGGAACGGGTTTGTTTTCAAACTCTTTTTCAAGTTCTTTAACTTTCTTTTCAAGTTCTTTTCTACTTGATATTTCGCTGCTTTGAAGTGAAGCTACAGAACTGATCTGACTGCTCCGCGGTCTTGTTATGAAATATGCATCGGATTCTTCAGTTGAAATCTTTTGTACTGTTCCTTCTATTCTGACCTGTTTGTATAATTCGATCCAGAGAAAAGTCAAAGCTGCAAAATTATTCTGCTCTAATTCGATTCCTTTCCTGCTGTCATAGTTTGTAAAAAATACGAATCCACTTTCATCAAATCCCTTTAAAAGGACGACCCTTCCTGATGGTCTTCTGCCTGATGAAACTGTTGAAAGATGCATGGCATTTGGTTCTCTTATTTTGGTTTTCACAGCTTCATTAAACCATTTTTCAAACTCGTCAATAGGGTCAGCTTCCATATTGCTTTCAATCAATCCTCCGGTGATGTATTCTGTCCGGAAGTTTGCCACTATCTGCCGTAAGGATTTATTCCTGAACTGACCTTTAAGGCTGTCAAATAAACTCATGCAGTGATGATTGTTTTTTTAAATTGAAATTTCTTTCAGGTTTCTCAAAAATTTAAAAAATTTTATTTTAAAAGTATCATTCTCTTCGTTTCACTGAAATCACCGGTTTCTAGCTTATAAAAATATATTCCGCTGGATAGATTGCTTCCGTTGAATGTCACTTTGTAATCTCCGGCATTTTGAGCTTCATTTACTAAAGTTGTAATTTCTTTTCCCAGATTGTCATAAACAACAAGTCTTACATCTGACGTCTGACCTCTGACATCTGACGGTATCGAATAACGAATAACGGTAGAAGGATTAAACGGATTCGGATAATTATCATACAGGACAAACTTGCCCGGCTGCGATACTGCTTGATTTTGGACATCAGTGATTATTATCGGAAAAGTTGTGTTCCATGTAGCAGCAATTTCAGTCGCTCCGAGTGAACGGCTGTAAACCCTGAACTCATCCATTCTCATATTATTTGCAAGTGATGAATTTGCATCCGCATAAGCGCCTATGGTAAACGGTCCGTTGCCTATCGGAAGGAATGGCGACTGCGGAATATCCTGTGTAAAAACTCCGTTGACATAAACTTTAACAGCCGGAGGTGACGGCTCATATACAAGATGAATGTAATAAGTCTGTCCCTGCACTACAGGAATTCTGACATCAGTCATGCCATTACATCTGAACATAATCGCTGTGTCAACAGCCGTAAGCCCTAATGCTCCGCCATAGTAACATCTGATATTGTTTGCAGTAATATCTGTAAATAAAAAAACTGCGTTATTCGGATTGACACCGAGTGAGATATTACTCACCCAAAATCCGATCGTCCATCCGGTTGGGGGAAAATACGTCGCCCAGTTTGTGGATACTTTATTTGTTAACCCGTTGCCTCCCTGCCCGACGAGACAGCTGTCAGCAATGCCGCCGCTTTGAAGTGACATGCCTGTAATATCAGCATCGCCGAAGATTTCTCCCGGTACAGCATAATTAGGCGTTGTGTTTATTCCATTATTGAATCTGTAATAAATTAAATCCGGAACGTTGTAAAACGGATTCGAAGATAAGATGTAAAACGATCCGTCGCTTACATCAAATACAGATGGATTATCTGCAGATGAAATTTTAATTTTACACTGAGATGAGGAGCCGGAAGGAACGAGCCAGTTGTATTCAAATGATTCCGCCGGAACTGAATTCTGAATTACATTCCATGTCGCTCCGTTGTTTACCGTATATTCTATTTTAACATTTCCGGGAAATACACTCGACCATTTGATTGGGAAAGTTGATCCGGATGTAAGTATCTCTCTGTTGTTTGGACTAAGTACAGCAACACTGAAGTTATCACCTCCGTCAGTTGTTTTCAAAAGTGTACCTGCTGATCCGACAGCATATCCAGTCTTAGCATCCGTAAAAAACAAAGCCTGCAACGACTCGGTTGAATTTGAAATTTGCTGATCCCACGTAACTCCTCCGTCAGTAGTTTTTAAAATGACCCCGTCCAGTCCCACAGCATACCCTATCATTGAATTCAGCATTTGAATTCCTTCTAAGAGCGCATTGTTTGCGAATGCATTTTTAAAATTACTTCCGCCGTCATTTGTTCTTCTCAAAGTTCCGTAATATGCAGCAAGATAAAGATCATTATTATTCAAGGCATATATATCCCAAAAGTTGTTAATCGTAGATGCATTGAGAAAAGTCCACGACAATCCGGCATCAGTAGTCCGGTAAACAACTCCGCCCTGTCCTGCCGCATAGCCGGTATCTTTCGAACTAAAATCAACCGTTAGTATTTGATTAGCCGAAACCGGAACTGGTGTAAAATTCGCACCTCCGTCAGTTGATCTTAAAATTGTACCGTTAGTGACAGAAGCATAGACATGAAGTTCGTCAACTGCATCTATGCCGTATATTCCGAAATTAGTGTTAGTTGTAAGAGGAAACCATGTTGTTCCGCCTGTGGTAGTTTTCCTGATGAAGCCGTCATCGCCGCAGAGGTAACCTGTATTTGCATTGATGAAAGAAATGTCTCTTACAAAAGGCGAAGCGAATATCGGGTCCTGAACTGTCCAGTTGCTTCCGCCGTTTGTTGTCTTTGCCAAATACCCGTTCATGCCGCCAATGTAACCTGTATTGATGTCAGTAAAAAATATTGACGTAAGAAATGCAGAGCTGCCTGTAGGAACCTGTGTCCATCCGGCAAGTAAAGCTGAATTCATGCTTAAGAATAGTAAAAACGCAATTGTCGTGAAACGATTTTTCATGATGAATTTTGGGGTTTATAATTTTATTTTGTAACTCACATAATTTTTTAAACAATAATACAACATCTGCAGGGACACAAGACTTCACTTAGGATTTGAGAAATCATAGTGTTATTCTCAACACTTACTATTACTCTATTTAACTCAATGTCTTATGGTTTATAAATAAAGCAGAATGGATGAACCGCCACTAACCAGATTTAGATGAGTTGAAAAAAATTTCGAATAATATACTTATTCAGTCTTTTATTTTCTAAGATAAAAAAATAACAAAAAGCTGATCACTGCTGATTAATTACGGTCTCACTGCCGATACAAACAAACCGGCATTGTTATACACTATGAGCATGTCGTTTAAATTCACAATATTATCTCCGTTAAGATCAGAGATTGCATATCCGGTCTTGAATGTTGATGCATCATTAAAGACCTGAATTATGTCGGACAGCTCTATTATACCATCATCATTGACATCCCCGCTGTACATTGCGTATCTCAAAGGTGATGAGCTTACCTGTGAAAGATTGTTTCCATATGCCTGAATATCAGAAGATGTAAAATCATATTCGGAAAATGCCATTGCATTGTAATTATAACCACCGGCTTTACTCCATGTCTCAATGCAATTTCTGTGTTTCAGTTCAATGTAATAATTTCCTGAAGGAAGGTTGTTAAACTTATAATTTCCTGTAAAATTAACTGAATCAATTACTGATATTGAAGAATCAATAATGTTAAATGGAGAAAATGATTGTCTGATATAAGCTCGCACGGTATCCTTCTTATTTAATTTATTTATGGACGTATTATAAAATCCCTGCATTACAGTTTTAATGTTAAAGAAAGTCTTCAGAACATACAGCCCGGTTGATCTGTCAGAAGCTATAATCTTTCCTGAAGACAGCATTTGTCCGCCCCAGCACCCGTCATAATTTTCACTATTGTTTAAAGGATATGTATCATACCAAGCAACTTCCGTTGGATTCGATGGATTTGAAATATCAATTAATCTCACACCCGCACTGTAATGACCTGCTAAAGCATAGTTACCATAAACTTCCACATTATGAACAATCGAAGTTGTAATTCCCGTCGGTTGCCAGCTTATTACATATGTTATATTCGTCAGATCCTGAATATTCCAAATTTTTAGTTTAAAGGGAGCTGTTCCGATCTCATCAGTAACCATTAAATATTTTCTGTCAGGTGTAAGGGCAGTGTTATGCGGACCAGAGCCGGGAAGATTTGAAAAGGAAGTTACTCGAGTGAGCAAGTCTTTATTTGTTGCGCTGATAATAGTAACCTTTGCAGCATTGATATTAGCAGCATAAATAGTATCATTGACAACCCTGCAGTCGTGAATGTAGTCAGCATTATATGCACCGCGCTTCACCGGAGTTTCCGGATCATTAGTCAGATCATAGACTGTCACTCCTTGTCCTATGCTTGCACCATTAATATAGAGATAAGGACCCGACTGTGAAATAGTATGAGCTCTCGAATAACCTGCCGGAAGGAATTTTTTTATGTAATGAATGGAATCAGGAAGATACTGCAGGTCAACTATCTGAATTCCGCTGTTTGAAATTTCCGAAACATGATAGGAATAATGCGAATAAGTTTTGTGTTCACGCCAGATATTACTGCTGTTACCGGGACTTGTGGATGGTAAGAAACCAACCTGATGAATATTATCAGCGTCAGTCACATCAAAAAAAGCCGTTCCGTCAAAGCATCCCATTATTGCATATTCTCTCCCGTCCGGAGCGACGTATGCCTCGATTGCTGAATATGGTGTAGAATGCTGATTAAGATTTGTGATGAGATACATGTTCTTGCTGCCTAACTGGGAATATGACTGCTGATAAATAAATACAAAGACCAGGCAGAATAAATGTATGTACTTTTTCATGATGAGAAATAAAATTTATTAATAAACAAAGCTTAAGTTTAAATAGCTTCTTATTCCATAGCTCCTGAATAAGAAAAAAAACTATTGGGGATTTTCTTGCAGAGGGGGCTTTTGTAATATAGAAAAATAATATTAATATTTCTCATTAATATTTCTTCAGAAGATTTTAGAAGATTTGATTTTTTTTCTAAGAGACTTTGAAGTAAGTTATTGAAATTATTTAAAAACATTCTCTTTGACAATTGAAGATTAGCAAGTTACTTCCTATATTGAACCTAATTTTTTAGATCATTATTTCTCGATAACACTTTCACTTATGTTAAAAAAAATTACAACCTCAATTTTCATTATCCTGTTTTCTTTTAATTCACTTTCCGGTCAATGGATAAATCAGTCAAGCGGTACTACTACCAACTTGAGTTCGGTTCATTTTATTAATGCCGATTCCGGATGGATGGTTAACGGACGTTCAGTTGTTTTTAAGACTACAAACGGAGGCGCAAACTGGAATCAACAGCCGACCGGATTTACAAATATAAGTTACGATATTAATTTTGCTGAATGAATCCACGGGATGGATAGTAGGATCAGGTGGATTTACAGCGGCGATGTGGATCAGGAAGGAAGCATAAATTTATCGGATGTTATTGATGTATATAATAATTCTTTAGACTTTTTAACAGGATATCTTAACACAGATGTTAACGGGGATAATGTTACTGATCTGACGGATTTATTAATAACATATAATAATTCATTACTTTTTATTGAAGTGAGAAAACCTTGAATAGAATTAAGAATTAGGAATTAGGAATTAGGAATTAAATTCTTAATTCTAAATTCTTAATTCTAAATTCTTAATTCTAAATTCTTAATT
>CAYNTN010000157.1:0-1844 GCA_964399995.1 uncultured Ignavibacteriaceae bacterium | reverse complement strand
TAAATTCTTAATTCTAAATTCTTAATTCTAAATTCTTAATTCTAAATTCTTAATTTAATTAGTTTTCACCAACGCAGGCGCTTTCCAGGTTCCGTTTATTATTGCTTCCTTAGGCCAGTAAGTTCGTAGTACAATATATGCATTATCATTCGCAGGAGCGGGAAGCCAGTTGGATTCCTTATCCGGACCGGGTGAATTTTTCTGAATGTATATTGTCAGTGAACTGTCTTTGTTTAATTTCAACTGCGGAAGCATCGGTGAATTTATAATATACCTGTTGATCGGATTTTCGATCAACAGCTGTGTCTTTCCGTCATACATCGTGAAGGACCAGAACGCATTGACCGGCGGAAACTGCCCGGCTTTAAAAGTTACTTCATAATTATTAACCGCAGTGTTATAAGGATTTCCCTGAGGATCTGTTTTATAAAGGAAATATTCAGCTTCTTCTTTTATCAAGCCTCCGATACCGAGCTTTGCACCGATCGCCCTGTTCATATAATTATCACCAAGATATTGCCTTGAACCGAAAAACGTTCCTGACGAAACTCCTTTCTTAACATCACTCTCAATTGTTTTTGTCATCAACTCAACGCCTTCCTTTGTTCCTTCGGTGATCGCAAGAGTATCTTTTGCAGGCGGGGTAAATGGTTTGCCAGGAATGATACCTATCTTTTCAAAATCAGCGCGCAGCTTAGTTTCGCTTGGATCAACAGGACAGAACTGTAATAAGAAATTTAAAATTGAATAAAAAGCCGGACCTTTTATGAGTTCCGGACTGAAAACCGGCCAGTTAACTACCGGAGGAGCAGGCGGCGGAGTTGTCTTGAGAAATGAACTCAACGGTTCAGCTCCATATTGGTCCTGAATTTTTATAACATTCTTAAGATCATCAGGATTGAATAACTGGGTTCTGAAACAGGCGAAAGAAAATTCTGTATCGCAGCGGATAACTTTCTTGATGCCTGCCGGTGTTTCACCTTTCCATCCCGGACCTGCAATCATAAATTTTCCCGCATCATTTCCGGTTGACCTGCTACCGATCACATCATAAATGTATGTATACAAATCAAGAAGCATTATCGAATAATACCGGTTTTTGGGAATTTCCGGCACTGTGATGACTAAAGGTTCTGCCCTGAGATCCATTGTCAGAAAAGAATAAGGCGTATCTGAATTCGGAGTTACGATTGCTTTATCTGCCGGCGTAAACACTCTCGGTACATTCGCTATTTTGTTAAACGGACCTTTGTATTCAGGACTCTTTGTATCAACGTTATAAGCGTAAATTATTCCATACATTTCTACCATGGGATATCCGTATATGAATGCATTTTGCGCGATTGTCTTTGTTGCGTCGGTAGTATTGCCTGAAGATTTACTATCCATACCTGTTTTGCCTTCGTCCTTTTTCTGACAGGATGTCATTGTGAAGCAAACTAATAAAATTGCAGTTAACAGAAATTTCATTGAGAATAAGAGTTTAAGGTTAGGGAATGATACTTGTTAGATAAATAAATATTTAAGCAAAATTAAATATATCAGTTAAAAGTTAAAAGTTAAAAGTTAAAAGTTAAAAGTTAAAAGTTAAAAGTTAAAAGTTGAAAGTTAAAAGTTGAATGTTGAAAGTTAAAAGTTAAATGTTGTAAGATTTAGAATTACATGATTTAATTTCCAGAGCATGGGGAGTTAATAGAAAACTTATTAAACACCTTAGATACAAAGTCATAAAAACTCTACCAGAGGTTCAACACTCATAAACATTCAACTGTAAAATATATCAACTTTCAACTTTCAACTTTTAACTTTCAACTTTTAACTTTCAACTTTCAACTTTTAACTT
The DNA here is from genome assembly GCA_964399995.1 of uncultured Ignavibacteriaceae bacterium. GTDB lineage: Bacteria > Bacteroidota > Ignavibacteria > Tepidaquicellales > Tepidaquicellaceae > JAGPCH01. The sequence goes on along the minus strand of CAYNTN010000157.1, from coordinate 1 downwards.
T
>CAYNTN010000156.1:0-10245 GCA_964399995.1 uncultured Ignavibacteriaceae bacterium | reverse complement strand
CTTTACAAACTTTACAAACTTTACAAACTTTACAAACTTTACAAACTTTACAAACAAACTTTACAAACTTTACAAACTTCTTACGGTCTTATGACCCCGACAAATCTGACCGAATTGTTATAAACGTAATTCAAATCAGTCATATCAACATATTCGTCACCGTTAAGATCGGAGTTCAGTAAATTTCCTGTCTTAAACTCAATGACGTCATTGTAGGCAAGTGTCAAATCAGTTTGATCTACAGCTCCATCCTGATTTATATCACCGGTGTAAAAGGCATATCTGTCAGGGGAAGTCTGAACTAAGCTCATGTTATTGCCATAAGCTTTTGACGCTGATGTCGTGAAATCGTACGCAATTGTATCGGCATTAAATATAACCGGATTTGCTGACCAGGTTTCTATTGAATTTCTATGCTTTGTTACAAGATAATGTGAACTTCCGGGTACGACTAAAAAAGCTTCAATAGCTCTGAATGTATTCTCGCTCACCTTTGGCCACACCCATACCGAATCAATTAAGTTAAATGGAGCAACCGTACTTGCGAGGTAAACTTTCATGAGTCCGGTGTTCGGGTACATTGCTTCAAGTCTGTATCTTAAATCAAGGTTTCTGTATACAACTCCTATTTTCCATATATTGTCAATGTAAATTCCATCAAGATGCAGCCCCAGTAAAGGGTCAAAAGCTTTAGATATTTTTATTGTACCAAGACCTTGAGGATCATTACCGGTATTTATTGGTCCGAGAGTTGGTACAGCAGGTTCAACTGATGGCAATGTCCCTCCAAAAACATACAGACTTAATAAATCACTTCCTGAGGTATCGAATGTATGCTTTAAAACCAGAAGATATCGTATGTTTTTTGAATACTGAGTCGTTGTAAATACAGGTGCTTCACCGCTTTTAGAGATGCCGAATACAATTCCGCTGCCGGATGCTTTAACATGGATCTGATCGTAATCTTGAAAAATGCTGAAAGGGGAAGAAAATGTCATGAATGATCCTCCTTGCGTACTTGCGCTGAATACTCTTACAATCATTGAGGTATACATACTGCCGCTTGAAACACCGGGGTAATGAAAATTTCTGAAAACCTCATCCGGACCAGTTGTATCAAGATGTAAGGCATTTCCGATTCCTGAACACAGGTAACGATTGTATGTAAGTCCGGGTGATGTAACTCTCATATAGTTTACACCCAATGGTGCCAGGCTTCCCCAACTGCTAACCTGCAGCAGTTCTGCTTCCGGATAATTAAAGTTTTCGACAAAATATTGCGGGTATATTTCAAATGGAAATAGAATAGCTGCGATTATAAACGTTAATAATAATTTTTTAAGCATAGAAGTTATATTTTTTTTGAATTCTGTTTTATTTTAAAAATTAAAATGCTGTTAAAAACCGTAAAGGATTTTTAAAACTTTTAAGGGTGTGTTGGAATAGAGTTTCTGTGAACAGAATTTCTGTTTTTTGAACAGGTTTATTCAATACAAAACTAACTTACAGGGAAGGATTTAGTCAAGGAAGCACTTATCAAAAGATACCCATATTTTCAGACTGCTAACTTGGGGACAGTTTTTTACCAATAAGGTTTTAGAATAATATTGCACATTTTTTGGGATTTGTTTTCTTATAAATACCCGAAAGACAAGAAATAATATTTTTAGAATTTCTTTTACTCACCTCATACTCACCTCACTCACACGCAATTCCTGAGAAAATGCAATCGCGACAGAGACGTCGCGAGAGCAGATTATCTGAGTATTGCAGAGCCCGCTGCAACAGGTCTTATTTTGAGCTGTAAAAATTGAAATGCATTTAGTACGTATCAATTAATAAAAAGCCGGGAGAATTTTCTACCCGGCTTTTTATATAAAAAAACAACTTTACAATATTATTTTGTCAATATCATTTTCTTAGTGTCAGTAAAATTTCCTGCTGTAATTTGATAAAAATAAATCCCGCTTGGAAGAGCGCTTGCATTAAAATCAACTGAATATTTCCCGGCTTCAAGGGGTTCATTTAAAATATTCTGAATCTCTTTACCAAGGATGTCATAGAGTTTGATCACAACAAAGTTTCCTTTGGGTATCGAGAATTTTATAGTAGTGAAAGGATTAAACGGGTTAGGATAATTCTGATCCAAACTATAAACTTCAGGAATTTCATTTACCGATTGTTGTATTCCGACTAAAATACAATTTGCACCCGGTACAGGAAAAGAAACAGTATCAAAACCTACAGTACCCAAAGGGGTTCCGTTGTAGTTACTGATTGAATCCACATAGGAGCTGTCGAAATGCCATACTGCTTTTAGTCCGGTTGTGTTTCCGAATGTGCTTGGATATTTTCTACATTTATTAGAATCAATTTGTCCTTGTGTTCTGACAACAGACCACAATCTTAATTCATCTATATTCCCTGAGCCCGGATCAGCATTGCCTCTTCCGATTCTCATTTCAGTTGTAGAGCTTCCCAAAGGCATTGCTTGTGCCTGGGTAAAACCTAATTGACCGTCCTTATAAAATCTTACTGTTGTACCGTCATAGGTTACTGCAAGATGTGTCCAGACATTCGGAGTAATTGTCATTGTACTAGCAATCACGACAATCCCCTGGGCTCTAAAAAATGGATTTGCAGTAGTTGCATTTATTCCTAACTGATAATCAAATGAAACACCGCCTTTATTAAGTAATGTGTTTGCTGTAGTAGTTCCTCCAATGTTCACCCATCCCTCAATTGTTATGTTATTGAATCCAACCATGCTTGATTGATTAGGAATCGCAACATAATTTGTGTTTACACCCGGCGTTGGTAATTTGAGATCAAAGTTTTGTGAGCCGCCGGAAGTTGTTCCCGCTTCAAATACCACCATTCTGTCCGGTGTACCCTGAGTTACTGCGGCAAGAACCGTTTTACCGGGAACCAAAGTAGATGAAAATGATAAACCTCCTCCTGTGACATTTGTCATTAATGGAATTGTAATTGTTCCTGAATCTAATCTTACAGGTAGTCCGCTTACGTTAAATCTTACAAGCATAGTTTGTGTGGTATTTGCCGGCACTAGATTTTTGTGAATCCAAAGATAAGGTCCGCCGGCAGTGACATTGTCATAGGCTAGACCGTAAAATCCTCCGGCAACAGTAGGTATGTTAGTACCTGTTATGAGAACACCGGTAGTGTCATAACATGATAAAATTCCTCCGAAATTATTTGTGCTGACCCAGAAACCATTCCTTGTTACATCATAGGTAACGGCAATAGGATAAATACCTGCAGGGAGTGTAATTGTACCTACCTGTGATTTTGTTGCAGTATCAACTTTATAAATGACATTTGCTCCGGTCGTTCCTGTCAGAAGTGAAGATTTAACACCCCACAAAAAACCTTTTGCAAATACCATGTCTTTAAATCCATCAGCTCCCCAGGTAGCGCCTGAAACTGAAAAAGAATCTATAAAAGTCCAGTTTGATGTCATCCGGTAAAACATGTTTGCATTAAATCTGCTTATGATATAGTATGACCCTGTCCATACAACACCATAATTATACGGAGCTCCGTTGATCAAAGAGTCGATATTAAAATTTTTTAAAATGTCATAAGTTGCATCTATGGAAGGAGGATTTCCATAGGTTATGAGCGGGTCGCTTAAACTAGTTGGTTCGTTGTCCCCGGAATTTGAAAATCCTATCCAAATAAGTCCGGCAACAAAAAATACTGCTAAAGTAGTGAAATAATTATTCATTTCTACCTTCCTTAATTAAGTTATAAAATGTATTAATAAACTACCATTTCTAAATTCAAAATTCAAGTATTTAGAATGCGTGACGATTTGAATTGATTTGAATAAATCCGAATAAATCCATATCCGTCCAAAACGTTTTTAAGTTTTCCAAAAGTTATACCTACGGGGTTTAAAATAAGAGTCATTTATTTTCAGATGAAAATAAATCTTTTTTATACCTGTGATTATTTTTAATTTGAAGAAATTAAAAATTAATATTGACTAATCTTTTGTGTATTACAAAAAAGGGAATTTATTGTTCTCAAGCGGATATTTTTATTGATCCCTGGTCGCCGGCTGAAAAAGCAATTATAACTCATGCCCACTCTGACCATGCCCGTCATGGCAGTAAGTATTATCTTTCTCACAATCTTTCCGTTCCTCTGTTGAAACATAGATTAGGCAGTAATATTTCGGTTGAAGGAATTGATTACAACAAAACCGTAATTGTAAACGGAGTTAAAATTTCTTTACATCCTGCAGGACATATACCAGGTTCGGCTCAGGTACGAATTGAATATAAAGGTGAAGTTGCGGTTGTGTCTGGAGATTATAAACTTGAAAACGACGGATTAACTGAAGCATTCGAACCCGTGAAGTGCAATAGATTTGTGACTGAATCTACATTCGGCTTGCCGGTTTACAAATGGAAAAAGCAGGCAGAAATTTTTAATGATATTAATTACTGGTGGAGACGGAACAAAGAGAAAGGGAAAGCTTCAGTAATATGCGGATATTCTCTCGGTAAATCGCAAAGGATTTTATTCAATGTTGACAGATCAATCGGAAGGATCTTCGGACATGGAGCAATTACAATTATCAATGAAGTAATGAGCAATGAGGGATTGAATTTACCTTTTATAGAAAAAGCAGATTCTAAATTTGCAAAGAAAGATTTTGCAGGTTCGCTTATAATTGCGCCTCCGTCTGCAATTGGAAATCCGTGGCTGAGAAAATTTGAGCCTTACTCACTGGGATATGCATCAGGATGGATGAATGTCAGAGGAGCTAAGAGACGACAGGGGATTGACATAGGGTTTGCTTTGTCGGATCATGCTGACTGGAATGAATTAAACAAAGCAGTGAAAGAAACAGGTGCGGAAAAGATCTTAGTTACTCACGGATATACAGCAGTGTTTGTGAAATGGCTTTGTGAAAACGGATATGATGCGGAAGAGCTAACTACTCTTTATACAGGAGAGGCTGAATAATTATAAATTACAGATTACAGATAAAAATTTTACAAGTTACAAGTTACAAGTTACAAGTTACAAGTTACAAGTTACGAATTACGAATTACGAATTACGAGTTATGAGATATGAACTATGAGATATGTGTTACAAGTTACAAGTTACAAATAACAAGTTACAAATTACGAGTTTACTAATAACAATTAACGAATTACCGATTGCGATTAACGAATCAACGAATCAACCAATTAACCAAGTTGAGACAGTTCGCAGAATTATTCGAAGCATTAGACAGGACAAATAAAATCAATGACAGAATTGATATCATTAAGGATTATTTTTCCAAAGCAAATGATGCAGATAAAATCTGGGTTTTGTATTTATTTTCCGGAGGGAAGATAAAGAAAAAATTCAATGCATCGCAACTTAAAGAATGGGCGATTGAATATGCGAATATTCCGAAATGGTTGTTTGATGAATCCTATAATTCAGTTGGAGATCTTGCTGAGACGATTTCGCTAATATTGCCTGAAAAGGAAACCGACACTGAGAGTACATTATCACAATGGATAGAATATATTGAAAGCATAAATAAATTAAGGGAAGAGAACCGCAAAGAAAAAATCATCGAAGCATGGAAGAGTCTGACTCAGAATGAAAAATTTGTATTTAATAAACTGCTTACCGGAGGATTCAGAATCGGAGTTTCACAAAAGACAGTTATCAATGCTTTGTCTGAACTCGAGAATATTGAGGCGAATATTATTTCACACAGATTAATGGGCAACTGGCATCCGGATAGAATTTCTTACGGAGATTTATTACACAGTGAAAATATCAGGGACGAGATATCAAAGCCGTATCCTTTTTTTCTTGCTTATCCGATTGAATCTAAACCGGAAGAGCTGGGAAATCCTGAAGACTGGCATGCAGAGTGGAAGTGGGACGGAATAAGAGGTCAGATGATTCACAGAGAAGGTGAATTGTTTCTTTGGTCCAGAGGAGAGGATTTAGTTACGGATAAATTTCCGGAGTTTGATAGAGTCAAAAGTTTTCTCCCGGACGGGATTGTGCTTGACGGAGAGATAATGAGTTATGGAGATGACTGTCCGTTACCGTTTAATTTACTTCAGACAAGGATAGGAAGGAAGAACATCACTCAAAAAATATTAAAAGATGCGCCGGTCATTTTTATGATTTATGATATTTTAGAATTTAATGGTAATGATATCAGATCAATGTCATTGACAGAAAGAAAAGGGATAGTTGATAATTTGGGATTTGGGATTTCGGATTTGGGATTTTTAAAAATTTCGAATGAAATAAAATTTTCAGATTGGGATGAACTCAGGCAAATCAGAGAGAAGTCCCGGGAGAATATGACAGAAGGAATAATGCTTAAGAGGAAAGATTCGGCTTATCAGGTTGGAAGAAAGAAAGGGGACTGGTGGAAATGGAAGATCGATCCATTAACTATAGATGCTGTTTTGATCTATGCTCAGAAAGGTCACGGGAGAAGAGCTGATCTTTATACTGATTATACGTTTGCGGTTTGGGATAACAGTGAACTTGTTTCCTTTGCAAAGGCGTATTCGGGATTGACTGATAAAGAGATAAAGGAAGTGGATGATTTTGTAAAAAGAAATACGATGGAAAAGTTCGGACCTGTCAGGACAGTAAAGCCTGAACTTGTTTTTGAAATTGCATTTGAAGGAATTGCAGAATCAAGCAGGCATAAGAGCGGTGTGGCATTGCGCTTTCCAAGAATAGCGAGATGGAGGAAGGATAAAAAAATAGAAGAGGCGGACAACCTTGAGAGTTTGAAGAAGTTATTGAAATGAAGAAATTTCATGTAGATTATTCGAATCGTCTGAATTTTTTCAACACAGAGGCTCAGAGACACAGAGGGAAAAATGTAAAAATAAAATTTCATGATTAAGTATTGTACTATTTTTAATGTTTAGAAATAGTAATCGTCTGATTTGACTGCAATGACAATCCTCACCGGAATGGAAATCAGTAGTATTGAATTTAGAAAACATTATATGTAGTTTTAGCTATGATTACAAAAGAAAAGAAATATATTTCGCCTGAAGAGTATCTTAAGTTTGAAAGAGAGTCAAAAGAAAAGCATGAATATTATAACGGGGATGTGTTTGCCATGTCAGGAGCCGGATTTAATCACAATGTTATTGCATGTAATATTATTGCAATATTGCATAACAAGCTAAAAGGCACAAATTATATTCCACTTGGAAGTGATATGCGTGTCTATGTTTCAGCCAACGGACTTTATACTTATCCTGATATCTCTGTTTTCAACATTGAAATAAAATTGCAGGATGAAGAAAAAGATACTGCGCTTAATCCTATAGTAATTTTTGAAGTTCTGTCAAAGTCAACTCAGGACTATGACCGGGGTGGAAAGTTCAAATTATACAGAGACATTCCGACACTTGAAGAATATGTTTTGGTTTCTCAGGACACTGTCAATGCTGAACATTATAAAAAGCAGCAGGATGGTAAGTGGCTGCTGGAAGAAATCAAAAATATTCATGACAAGGTTACATTGAGTTCAATTGAGTGTGAATTAGAGTTAAAGGAAATATATGAAAGAGTTGAGTTTTAATATTCTCCATGTCAATTACTATTTCATTATTCAATTCAAACTTTTCATCTCTTTAATCTGATCTATTGAACGACACTTCACTTAAACAAATTTTAGACTGGTTCGCTTCAAAATCATGGACTCCGTTTGAATTTCAAAAAGAAGTTTGGGTATTATATTCAAAAGGATACAGCGGGCTGCTGAATGCTCCGACAGGAAGCGGTAAAACGTATGCACTGTGGTTTGCCGTGCTGGTGGATTATATTTCAAAATACCCGGATGACTATAAAAAGAAAAAAGAGAAGGGATTGCAGTTGCTCTGGATAACTCCTTTAAAAGCATTGTCAAAGGATATTGAGAAAGCTATTCAGGAAACGTGTGATGAACTTGAAGTTCCGTGGAAAGTCAGTACCCGAACCGGCGACACATCTGCTTCATTAAAATTAAAACAAAAGAAAAATTTGTTTGAAGTTTTAATAACCACTCCGGAGAGCCTTCATCTGATGCTTGCTCAGAAAGACAACTCTGAAATTTTCAATAATCTAAAGGCAATTGTAATAGATGAGTGGCATGAACTGCTTGGATCTAAAAGAGGTATACAGGTTGAGCTTGCTTTATCAAGATTAAAAAATCTAAGGAAAGATCTGAAGATATGGGGAATTTCAGCGACGATAGGAAACCTCAATGAAGCGATGGATGTATTGCTCGGAAGTGAAATTGAAAGTAAGAAGAGGAAGAAGAAAATTGTTCGGGCAAACATACAAAAGAAGATCGAAGTCGAATCCATTTTACCTGATGAAGTGGAAAGTTTCCCGTGGGCGGGATATCTCGGAATAAAGCTGATGGATAAAATTATTCCCATAATCCGCAAAAGTAAATCTACCCTGGTATTTACAAACACTCGTTCACAAACAGAGATATGGTTTCAGAAGATACTGGAAAACTATCCCGAGTTCGCCGGACAGATGGCAATGCATCACGGTTCGATAGACAGGAATATACGTGACTGGGTTGAGAATTCGCTTCACAGAGGGAAATTGAAATTAGTTGTCTGCACTTCGAGCCTTGATCTTGGAGTTGACTTTACGCCTGTTGAAACTGTAATTCAGATTGGAAGTCCCAAAGGTGTAGCGAGATTTCTGCAAAGAGCAGGAAGGAGCGGACATCAGCCGGATGCAGTGAGCAAGATCTATTTTGTACCTACACATTCTCTCGAACTCGTAGAAGGAGCTGCATTGAAAGAAGCACTGCTCAAAAATGCAGTGGAAGACAGGCAACCTGTTTTAAAGCCTTATGATGTATTGGTTCAGTATCTTGTTACTCTTGCAGTTGGCGAAGGATTTGATCAGAAGCAGATTTATGGTGAAGTAAAATCCACTTTTGCATTTCAGACATTACGCGAAGATGAATGGGAATGGATGATGAGATTTATAACAAGCGGAGGTGATACTTTAAAAAATTATGATGAGTATTCCAAAGTTGAATTGATTGAGGGATTATATAGAGTTACAGACAGAAGGAAGATACTGTTTCATAAAATGTCTATCGGTACAATAGTCAGCGATCTCAGCATGAATGTAAAATATCTGAAAGGGGGAAATCTCGGCACGATTGAAGAAAGTTTTCTTACACAGTTAAGACCGGGAGATATATTTTCCTTTGCAGGAAGAAATCTTGAATTACTTTATATAAGGGAAACGACCGCATATGTAAAAAAGACAAAGCAGCGAAGCAGCCGAATACCAAGCTGGCTCGGCGGGAGGATGCCCTTATCATCGCAATTATCTGAAATGCTTAGATTAAAATTGAATGAAGCGCTGAATGATAATCCAAAAGATATTGAGATTAGAAAGATCAAACCTTTAGTACAATTACAAAACAGAAGATCGGTGGTTCCGAAGAGCAATGAGTTTTTAATAGAGAAATTCAAATCAGATGACGGGTATCATTTATTCTTTTATCCATTCGAAGGAAGACTCGTTCACGAAGGCATGGCTGCTTTGTTTGCATACAGAATATCCAAACTGAAACCAATAAGTTTTTCAATGGCGATGAATGATTACGGGTTCGAACTTCTATCTGACACGGATATCCTTGTTGAAGAAGCTATTAAGACCGGATTGTTCGGTGATGATGAACTTCAAATGGATATTTTAAAAAGCATTAATAGTTCGGAGATGGCTAAGCGGCGCTTCAGACAAATAGCAAGAATAACAGGATTGATATTTCAGGGTTACCCCGGTAAATATAAATCAACAAAGAACATTCAGGCATCATCAGAACTTTTGTTTGATGTGTTCAGCAAATACGAGCCAGACAGTCTTCTTATCAAACAATCATTCGAAGAGATGCTGCAGTTTCAGTTGGAAGAGTCAAGGCTGCGCGTATGTCTTGAAAGAATCCGAAAGCAAAAATTAATTATAACAGCTCCGTCAATGCCTACTCCATTTTCATTCCCGATTATGGTTGACAGGATGAGAGAAGAGGTGACTACAGAGAAGTTTGCGGACAGGATTAAGAAGATGAAGCTTAAGTATGCGGAATGAGCTATGAGGTATGAGGTATGAGGTATGAGGTATGAGCTATGAGGTATGGGATATGAGCTATGAGTGTCTTGTCCTGAAATAGGTTGACAAAATGTTAATAACATTTTTATAAA
>CAYNTN010000155.1:0-10357 GCA_964399995.1 uncultured Ignavibacteriaceae bacterium | reverse complement strand
CAGCGGAGGTTCACTTCCGGCTATTTATAATGCAATTGAGATCAAAAGAAAAACAAATGACGGTACTGAGGATACATTAATTACAGAAGTGCAGCAGCATCTAGGTGAATCCCGCGTCAGAACGGTAGCTATGGATTCTACAGACGGACTTGTAAGAGGAATGGAAGCTGTTGATACCGGGGCTCCGATTTCGATACCGGTAGGAGAGGAAGTACTGGGAAGACTGATTAATGTCACGGGAGGTACTATTGACGGGAAAGGACCGATTAACGCAACTCTTAAATATCCTATTCACAGACCTGCGCCGAGTTTTAAAGATCTTTCTACAAAGAAAGAGATGTTTGAAACAGGTATTAAGGTTATTGATTTGTTAGAGCCATATACAAAAGGCGGAAAAACAGGATTGTTCGGAGGAGCCGGGGTTGGTAAGACTGTCATTATACAGGAATTAATTCATAATATTGCAAAGCATCACGGCGGTTATTCGGTGTTTGCGGGAGTTGGTGAAAGGACAAGAGAAGGTAACGACCTTTATCTTGAAATGACAGAATCAGGAGTTTTGAAAAATACTGCATTAGTATTCGGACAGATGAATGAACCTCCCGGAGCAAGACAACGGGTAGGTCTGACCGGTTTGGCTATATCCGAATATTTCAGGGATCAGGGAAAAGATGTGTTGTTATTTATAGACAATATTTTCAGATTCACGCAGGCAGGTTCGGAAGTATCAGCTTTGCTGGGAAGAATGCCTTCGGCAGTAGGTTATCAGCCGACATTGGCTTCAGAGATGGGTGCCCTTCAGGAAAGAATTACTTCCACTAAAACAGGTTCTATCACATCTATTCAGGCGATATATGTTCCGGCGGATGACTATACTGATCCGGCGCCGGCAACTACATTTGCGCACTTAGATGCAACGACAGAATTATCAAGAAAAATTTCTGAGCTTGGAATCTATCCAGCAGTAGACCCTCTGACTTCCACGTCAAGAATTCTCGATCCGCTGATAGTTGGTGAAGAGCATTACAATGTAGCTCAGGGTGTTAAGAAAATTTTGCAGACATATAAAGATTTACAGGACATCATTAACATTCTGGGTATTGATGAATTATCAGATGATGATAAATTGACAGTTGCGCGTGCCAGAAAGATACAAAAATTCTTATCACAGCCGTTCTTTGTTGCAGAGCAGTTTACTAACTTACCCGGAAAATATGTAAAGCTTGAAGATACAATCAAAGGATTCAAAGGAATCATCAACGGTGAATACGACGACCTTCCCGAGAATGCATTCTATCTTGTAGGAACAATAGAAGAGGCAGTAGAAAAAGCGAAGAAACTTTCTGAACAATAAGTAAGAAAAATTTACATTGGACAATAATTTAACACTAGATATAATCAGCCCTGTTGAAAAGGTATTCAGTGGGGAAATAAGTTCAGTAACCATTCCCGGTACATTAGGCGGATTTCAGGTTCTGAAAAATCACGCTCCGTTGGTTTCTTCATTTACAATAGGCCTGATCAAAGTTCAGAAAGATTCTGAATTAATCGAGTACGCAACAAGCGGAGGTATTTTTGAAGTTAAGCACAACAAAGCAATAATACTTGCCGAGACAGTTGAATCCAAAGAAGAAATTGACATCGAGAGAGCAAATCTTTCCAAAGCCAGAGCTGAGCAGATATTAAAAATAGCAGAGGCAAGAGACGATGAAAAAGAGGAAGCAAGAATTTCCCTGCAGAGAGCTTTAAACAGAATCAGGTTAGCTGAAAAGAAATAACTATTTATTTGTGGGGACCGTAGCTCAGCGGTAGAGCAACTGCCTTTTAAGCCGTAGGTCGATGGTTCGAATCCATCCGGTCTCACAAAAGTATAGCCCGAATCAGATTATTGGTTCGGGCTTTTTTTACTCCCTCTGTAGTATTCATTTTTTACACATACATTAGCGGATACAAGGGAGATCTGCTAAAGCAGTCGGCTCAGCAGTATGGAAACATTTTTTTCAAACCTGAGGATAAAATTAGAACGGACTGTTGTTACAAATTTAAAATTTAAAATTATCATCTATGATCAGAATTTTAGCGTTAAGCATTATCCTTTTATTTTCATCTCACAGTAATAGTTTTCCTTTAAATAAAAAAACCAAATCCGATAAACATAACGAATTCAATACAAGTAAAAAAACTCAACAGGAAAACTTAATTGATTCCGGACCGTTTGTAGGTGCTGTTTCAGATAATTCAGCAACGATGATTGTTAAACCGATTAATTCATCAACAGTAAAATTTCAGATATCAGAAGATTCGCTTTTCAGTAATTCATTTTTTACGGAAGAGACAGCTTCTGATGAAGGTAATTATAATTTTACAAAGATACGGATCAGCACTCTGAATCCTGATACTAAATATTTTTACAGAGCAGTTATTAACGAAAATGTAACTGACAGGATACATTCATTTAAAACTTTTCCCGCTGAAAAGAATTACAGTTTCTCATTCGGATTCGGTTCATGTCAGCAGGGTTACGGTGCGACTACTCCGGATATTTATCCTGTTATAGCTGCTGATTCACTTCGTTTTTTATGCAGATAGGAGACTGGACATATCCTGATTTCGGAAATCCGGGCAAAGGTTACAATGAAAGCATGGAAAAGCTGGCGGAAACATACCGGATCAGATATGACTACGGATACCCGTTTAACAGTGAAGTATTAAGCAGAATGCCGGCTGTTTATTTATATGATGATCATGATTATGCGGGTAATGATGCAGACGGAACAAACACTTTCAAGGCTAATTCCGTGAAAGCTTACGATATGTTTTTTCCTCATTATGAACTGAGTAATCCGGGAAATGGAATCTGGCAGAAGTTCAGTTTCGGCGATGTTGATTTTTTTCTGCTTGATCTCAGGACGCAAAGAAGTTCGAACAGCAATGCAATAAATTCACAGGGATTGTTTGACCCGCCGACAGGTCATTCCATATTAAGCGGGTTTTCAATTGACGGGGAAAATCAAAAGACCTGGCTCGAAAATTCCTTAAAGAACTCCAATGCTAAATGGAAGGTAATTGTATCACCGGTAATTTTTAATCCGAGATATTTAGATGCCCTGAAAGATGAAAGAATTGCTCAGATGTTTCCTAAAGTTCAGAAAGGGATAATAGATAAATGGGCAGGATACCCCGAGGATATAGAATTTTTAACCGGTATAATTAAAAACAACAATATTAAAAATGTAATCATTGTAAGCGGCGATTCACATTCTTCTTATATAGACGACGGAACAAATTCGGGTATTCCCGAGATAAGCAGTTCAAATCTCGATACAAAAAATTCCAAGCTCGGATTCCTTACACAGCTCGCCGGTTATAATATATGGAATCAAGGGAGTTATAATGATGAAGGTCACGCTTACGGAAGAGTGAGCTTTTATTTCGGTGAAGAAGAATATGCCATGCTTGAAATTGTCGATCAGACAGGAGCAGTAGTATTGAGTTACAGGTTGAGCGCAATGTAAAATTACAAATTACAGATTACAAGTTACAAGTTACGAGTTACAAGATACTCTGTCATAAGTTAAATTCATCTCAAAATGGTAAGATTTTAGTGTTCAGGATCAGATAGAAAACTTACCACAGAGACTCAGAGACACAGAGAATTTTATGAATTAATTTATTACTTTGTTAGTTTTTATTAACAATTAAAAATGTAATTATGGATAATTAGAGATTGAATGAGTTAAGTGGGAAAATATTGGATGCAGCAATTGAAGTGCATAGAATATTAGGTTACTATTCCTTCATATTCAAATAAATCAGGATCAATCCTGACATTGTAAATAATCTCAGTGCCGACGGCATACCGTCACCCCAGATCTTTGACTGCCACATGAAGAACCACTCGCCGCCTATAGTAATGAACGCAAGCCCGAATAAGACCAAACATAAAGTCAATCCAATGACTGCTGGTGCTTTTGCTTTTATAAAATCTTCACCGGTTGATTTTAAATTCTTAGTTAACTTTACCACACCGTTCCAGCAGAAGAATGCAATCAGTATTTCCCAAAGTATTATGATAATGTAAAACACATTCCATACGAAAGGAGTATCGATCGCTCTCCATTTGAGCTGATTGTCGGGAAAGACAGTATCCATCTTCATTACATGCTGTACGAACAAATAGTTGGAATTATAATCCAGTAGATTATTGAGTACAACTAACGATAGGTTGATTGCAATGATTGATACTAAAATGATCTTTGAAATTCGTATAGGCATTTAAGTTTATAAAGTTTATAAAGTTTGTAAAGTTTATAAAGTTTGTAAAGTTTATAAAGTTTGTAAAGTTTGTAAAGTTTGTAAAGTTTGTAAAGTTTGTAAAGTTTACAAATTTTTTATTTTATGAACATCATAGATCTTTATTCCAAGCGGTGGATTTTGGATAACAAAAATTAAACAGTTCTCTATTTGCCTTAACTTTACAAGTCCGAGTCGAACGGCTGTCTGTTTTGTTGCCGGTATCAGTTCAAATAATTTATAAAACGGAATCAAAGCATACGGCCAGTAATGTCCCGGACCGAGCACATACCACGGACGAATGAAAGTTGCATTCATTCCGCTTTGACGTATCAGCTCTTCTCCTTTCATTCTGACTTCGATGAAATCTTTCATAATCGGAGCCGGATGTGCAACACTCAAGTATATGAAATGCTTGACTCCGGCATTTACTGCTGCAGGAACAGCTTGCTCAATTGATACAAGATCAATTTTCTTAAACTCTTCTTTTTTTCCCGGACCGGGATGATGAACTCCAATAAGATGAATGAATGTATCACAACCAGCTACTTTGTCTTCAAATGAACTTTTATCAAGAGCATTTCCAAAAATAATATTGCATCCATCGGGAAGTTTACTTTCAGAGCCTTTCCGGACCAATGCATTTACTTCGAAGCCGTTCTTTATTAATTCCGGAATGACCCTGCTGCCTATGTAGCCCGTTCCGCCTGTTATAAAGATTTTGTTGTTCATTTTTTATAGTCAAAGGTCAGAAGTCAAACGTGAGACGTAAGACGCGAGACGCAAGACGCAAGACGTTAGACGCGAGATGTATTGACACCTTATTGATAAAATATATTTATATAAAAAATCTAAAATCGTAAATCAAAGATCTAAAATCTGATTAAATCCCAAATCCGACATTCCAAATCCCAAATCAATTACATTGAGATACGTTTTCAATATTAGTAAATTGTATTAAACTTACAATAAATAATTTAACCAACTCAAAATACTTAATGAAAGAATTCGATGTCGTCGTCATAGGCAGCGGTCCGGGCGGCTATACAACTGCAGTACGCGCTTCACAACTTGGATTTAAAACAGCTATAGTGGAAAGAGATCGTCTCGGCGGCATATGCCTTAACTGGGGTTGCATTCCGACTAAAGCTTTATTAAAGAATGCAGAACTGATGAACGGTATCAAGCATTTTGATAACTACGGTATCTCAGTCGATAATGTAAAATTTGATTTTGAAAAGATTATTGCGCGCTCGAGAGGCGTTGCAGATCTTTCGGAAAAAGGCGTCAAATATTTAATGAAGAAAAATAAAGTTGATGTATTCGAAGGCTCGGCTTTTATCAATAAGGACAAGACAATCAAAGTAACAGATAAAGCGGGTAAAGAATTTGATGTATTGAAAGCAAAGCATATAATTGTTGCTACCGGCGCAAGAGCAAGACAGCTTGGAAATCTTAAGTTTGATGAGAAGAAAGTTCTGTCATCAACCGGCGCTATGTTATTAACTGATGTTCCGAAGAAGATGACAATTGTCGGCAGTGGTGCGATCGGAGTTGAGTTTGCATATTTTTATAATGCATTTGGAACTGAAGTCACAATTGTTGAAATGATGCCGAATATTATGCCGATTGAAGACAAGGATATTTCGGATGTCGTTGCCAGAGAGTTTAAGAAGAGTGGTATAAAGATTTTGACCGATACAAAAACCGAAAGCATTGAAGTCAAAGGCGGGAAAGTCACGACGAAAGTTTCAGGAAAGAACACTGAGGATCTTGTTTCTGATGTTGTGCTGGTTGCGATTGGAGTAGCGGGCAATGTTGAGAATCTTGGTTTAGAGGAGCTTGGAGTTGCAGTCGAAAAGGGCAGCATAAAAGTTGATAAAGACTACAAGACCAATGTCGAGGGGATTTACGCTATCGGTGACGTAATCGGTCCGCCGTGGCTTGCGCACGTTGCATCTTCGGAGGGGATCAACTGTATAGAAAAAATAAAAGGAATGCATGTGCCCGATATTAATTACAGTGACATTCCGGGATGTACATATTGTCAGCCGCAGGTTGCATCTGTTGGTTTGACTGAAAAGAAAGCGCTTGAAGAAGGATATGAGATCAATGTCGGCAAGTTTCCGTTTTCAGCAAACGGTAAATCAAGAGGAACAGGTGAGACGGTGGGAATGGTGAAAGTAATCTTTGATAAAAAATATGATGAGCTGCTGGGAGCGCATATAGTTGGCGCTGAAGCAACAGAAACTATAATGGAATTCGTTCTTGCAAAATCACTTGAGGCAACACACGAACAGATCATAAAGACAGTTCATGCTCATCCTTCGCTTGCGGAGTCCAATCTTGAAGCAGTCGGTGTTGCTTATGGCGAGGCAATAAATATTTAATTTGCTTAAAAGAATTATTTAGTATATTTTCACAAAAAACATTAACACAAACAAACCTATAGGAGATATTAAAATGGAAGAGAATAAAACAGCAAAAGGACTTATACTCGGTTTTGTAACCGGAGGAATAGTCGGAGCAGCTTTAGCTTTGCTTTACGCGCCAAAAAGCGGCAGGGAATTAAGAAGTGATATCAGGTTAAAGAAAGACGAATTACTTGATGACACTTCAGAATATCTTCAGATCGCAAAGACAAGAGCAAGCGACATGATCAATGAAGGCAAAAGAAAATCCGAAGAGCTGATTTCAGATGCTAAAAAGAAAGCAAGTTCATTGATTGGAGATGCCAATTCAATTTTAAATGATGCAAAGAAAAAAGCTACAAATACTCTTGACTCAACCAAGGAAAAATTAACTTCCGAGTCTGACAGAGTTAAAGATGCTTTTAAAGCAGGCATAGATGCATTCAATCAGGAAAAACATAAAAATTCTTAATTATAATTTTAAATAAAATTAAAATTGGAAGAAGCACTTCAAATCACACAGCTGATTACAAACATAATTATCATACTCCTGTTTTTAGGAGTGTTAATTGTTCTTTTCGGATTAATTAAGAGTGCGAAAAAAATAACGGAAAAAGTTGAAGTATTAACAAAAGACTTTGCGGATATCAAACCAAAAGTTTATGAGACTGTTGATAAGGCTAATTCTTTATCGGATAACGTAAATTCGTTTGTGAGCAAGATCAATAAAAATGTAGATGTGCTGGAAGATGTTGTTGACAAAGTAAAGGATACAGCCGACAGCATCTTAGATTTTGAAAAGAGGATACAGAGTAAGATAGAACCGCCGGTGATGGATACAGTGAATACTATCAGTGCAGTGTCGGTTGGTGTCAAAACATTTTTTGATTCATTGAAAAAAAATAAATCAAAAAAGTTTGATGAAGTAAAACAGAGTGAAAAAATTGAAGACCTTGAGGATACAATGGCAGATATGACAAAAGAGCTTGAAGAAGTAAATGCCAGACTGACGGACTTGCAGAAATAAATTTCTAAGTATTAAACTTTAATTGGAATGCAGGTTAAAATATTTAATCTGCATTTTTTTAATTATATCTCCACTACTATCTTTCCGAACTGTTTTCCATCATTCATTCTTTCAAATGATTGTGCAATGTTTCCTAAAGGATAAACTTTATCAATTACCGGGATGATTTTGCTGTCATTTATGAAATTCAGCATTTCAGAAAAACCCTTTGGTGAGCCCATTGTCGAACCGTAAATTACAGGTTGTTTCCAGAACAACCGTGCTATGGGAAAGTCTTTTACATTGCCGAGTGTTGCTCCATAAGATACAATTCTCCCTCCGTAATTTACAAGCTCAAGACATTTTTTGAAAGTATCACCACCTGCACCGTCTATCACCGTGTTAATTTTATTTCCGGATAATTCTATTATTTGCTTATCCCAATTTTCATTTTTATAATTTACACCGCCTGATGCACCGAGTGAAACAGCTTTCTTAATTTTTTCATCTGATGATGATGTAACATAAACCTTTGCTCCGGCAGCAAGAGCAAAGTTAAGTGCGAAAGTGGATACTCCGCCTCCGATTCCGGTAATGAGCATAGTATCATTTTTTGTAAGCTTCAGTTTTTTAAACAGAGCGCAATAGGCAGTGATGCCGCAGAGAGGTAAAGCCGAAGCCTGAAGAAAATCAAGATGCTCAGGTTTTTTATAAACATAGGTTTTATTTACAGCAATATTTTCTGCGAGAGTTCCGTTATCCGGCATTCCGAGAATTTTAAAATCCTTCGACTGATATTCTTCTTTATCTCCCCAGTTGAATCCCGGATTGATAATAACTTCATCACCAATTTTAAATCCTGAAACTTTCGAACCTATTGAGTTAATTATTCCGGCCCCATCTGAACCTAAAACAACAGGCAACTTAATTTTCGAATAAGCTCCTTTGGCGATCCAAAGATCTCGGTGATTTAGAGATGCAAACTTTATGTTGATTAGAACTTCATTATCTGTAATTTCCGGATTGGGAATATCTTCAACTGAAATGTCAATGATGTTGTTGCCTGTTTTATTTAGTAAAGCAGCTTTCATTTACGATTCAGGATTTACGATTTTCGATTGATGATTTAGGATTGACGATTGACGATTGACGATTAACGATTGACGATTAACGATTAACGATTAACGATTAACGATTAACGATTATAATGAAATTTCAATCGATATCGGGCAATGGTCGCTTCCCATTACCTCAGGATAATGCTTTGCGCTTTTTACTTTGTCAACTATTTCATCGCTTACCATGAAATAATCAATTCTCCAGCCAAGATTTTTTTCACGTTTGCGCGTCACCTGATCCCAGTATGTATATTGTTCAGGTTTTGTATTAAATTTTCTGAAGACATCGACATAGCCGAGATTAATAATTTTGTCTATCCATTCTCTTTCTTCAGGCAGAAAACCCGAATGAGTTCTGTTCTTCTCGGGTTCGGCGAGATCGATTTCCTTATGAGCAGTATTAAAATCACCGGTGACGATGATTCCTTTTCTGTCACGGTATTTTTTTTCGAGGTGAAAGAAAAGTTCATCATAGAAGTCAAGTTTGTATTTAACTCTTTCCGGACCGCGACCGCCGTTAGGGAAATAGACATTGGCAAGAGCAAATTTATCGTATTCTGCAATGATGACTCTGCCTTCAATATCGAAGTATGGATTGCTGAAGCCATTAGTAACGTTAACCGGAGTTAATCTTGTGTACAATGCAACACTTGAATACCCTTTTTTTTCTGCTGAGAACCAGTGTGATGTAAAGCCGTTAAGATTTTTTAGTGAATCTTCAATTTGTTCGGGTTGAGCTTTTGTTTCCTGAAGGCAGATTATGTCTCCTCCGTGATTTTTGAACCAGTCCATGAAGCCTTTGTTCTGTATGGCTCTGATGCCGTTTACATTCCAGGAGAAGATTGTGATGGCGTTTGAATTAGTTTTCTTCATAAATTAAAATTATTTCAACCGATGGCATCGAAGAGCGCGGTGCCATCGGTAAGTCATACCCATATCTCAGAAAAATTAAAATCAATGATGCAATTTTCTTCCAGTATAAACTTTACAGTATCATTTTTAGCTTCGATCATTTTTGAATAAGTTCCGTTCTTTAATTCAAACACATCGGCTGATTTCGTATCGCAATCAACTATAATATAATATTTTACTCCCTGAGTTTGATAAATATTATATTTTGTAAACCGGTCTTTCAAAGCAGATGAAGGCGAAATTATCTCAAAGATCAACGCCGGTGCTTCCGAGATGTAATTTCCTTTCACGTCCTTACAGATTACAAGATTATCCGGTTGTAATACATTATCATCTTCATCCTCTTTATTTACTCTCCAGTCCACCGGGAGCAGGGCTTTGCATTTTTTACTATCCCTTAAGAGATTCAGCAACTGATAATTAATTTTACCGGAAACTTCCTGGTGCTCGATTCTTGGAGCAGGACTCATTGCATAGGGGATTCCGTGTATAAGCTCCCAGTTTCCTTTCCACTGTTTATAATCATTATAAGTATATTTAGGAAGATATTCTTTTTTCAGTTCACTCATAGTATTTTTTTTATAAAGTTAATTAACTATTTTGAAATTTAATATTCA
>CAYNTN010000154.1:0-10433 GCA_964399995.1 uncultured Ignavibacteriaceae bacterium | reverse complement strand
GGGAATGACAAATTTATTGGCTTTATTTATGAAAATATATTTCAAAATAATAAAAACCGACCCACTGCATTTCATATAGAACCATGTTTATGTACATTTTATTATTAAAATTAAAGATTAAAATTGCTTTCAATATTTTAATATTCTGCTGCGTCCACAGATTCATTACATTATAAAATGACTCTGGGAATCTTTAAACTCAACTTTTTACTTTCCATATATATGCGATATCCGGATAAATTTCTAATCCCCGGTCTGCCATTAGATTATAAATGAAAATCACATTCTTAAAACTATTTTCAGAAAATACAATTCTTGCAATAAATTTTTACAAAAATTAACTTTGTAACGGATTTGCTTGCTACGTCAAAGATGATGATTATGCCTGAGATATTAAGACGAAACGGATGGAAAATTCATTTTTATTCATCAGATGGTAAAGAACAACCACATGTACATTGCAGGAAAGAAGAAAAGAATTGTAAGGTTTTTTACTGCAAAGTTCAAAAGTGATAATTCCCTGGAAAACTTTTAACATGAACAATAAAGATATCTCTGAAGTTATCGAAATAATTAATGAAAATTATTATTTTATTCTAGAAACTTGGAATAAATATTTTTGACAATGAAAAATACTAGAGAAAAGGAATTAGATTTAATAAATAAAATAATTGCCGAAGAAAGAGCAATGATCAAGCCAAGCGGGCGTTTCTTTGATGAAATTGAAATGAACTTGATCCATCAAGATATGGTGTTCACTGGGAGGATCTGGATGAAGATTTGTCTTTTAAAAATCTGATTAAAGATGCTGAAAAGATTTCTAATCAAAAAAGAAAAACTTCAACATTGAAAAGCTAAGCATCATAGTCTAAATAATATTCTAATCTAAAAAAAATAAAATCCAAATGATAACTATCGACAAACCCGGAAAATCCAAACAGGAACTCCTGCAATCACTGGAAAAATTAAAATCAGAATTCGCAAAGGAAATTTCTCAATACGACATAAAATTAAATCCGATAACAGATCGCTATAATCTGAAAGGAAGTAAGAAAATTGCTTTCATTGAGTTTTCAGTTGATGTAAACATTAAAGCAGAAGAGGGGAAATATATTATCGATTATCACACTAAAAATGTTCCTCAGAGTAAAATTGAAGATGCAATTGGTCAGGTCACAAAAGTTCTTGAAAAAGCTTAAAATAATTAAGACCTCGCAATTATTAAATTGTGAGGTCTTGTTTGTCTTAAGAAAGTCGAATTACATCTTAGTAACTTTACCCATGCCATTTACATTCATTTCTTTGATTACGGCATTTCCTTTGTAAGAAACATTTCCAATCCCGTTCAAATTTATATACAGCTCTTTGCTTGAATTTACTTCTGCATTGCCGACACCGTTGTTATCTATTTTTAAAATTTCTGCCGAGAGATTTTCGGCTTTTATGTTTCCTACCCCATTATGGTCAATAGCGACATTTGTAATCTCACCTTTTAAAGTCAGACTACCAACTGAATTGAAATCAACGACAAGCTTATTACAGTTTAAATCAAGTTTCGTGCTTCCGACTCCGGAGTTTTCGATCTTTAATGAATTGAGCTTTAACTGAGATTCGGATTCAACCTTGCCGACACTGCTTATTTCAAGTTCGTTAATATCATTTAGAGTCACATAAACATTCATCTTTGTAGATTTTTCGACTTCAACATCATCTTTGTTTTTAACAGTGAGTGTATTATCCCTCAGTTTGGTCACTATGTATTGCTGCAAATTTTTATCTGTTTCAACAACTACAGATTCTGTGCTTCCCTGAGACAAATATACATTCATAATTCCTTCGATCTTAATCCTATCGAATGAACCAATGGATCTGCTTTCACGGATGACATTCCCGTCTCCGCGCACTTCCTGAGCTTGAGCGTTTAGTGAAGTTAACATTGTGATAAATAAAATTATTGAAAGAAAAAGAAAATTAAGTTTTTTCATTTCTGAAATATTTAAATTTTAAAAAATTAAATTTAAAAGAATTGCATTTACTAGCTAAACGAAGGGAGATAGACTTTGTTTCATTCTGCTGTCAGAAGCACTAAGCTCAAACTTTTAATTATTTATTATTAAAATTTGCCAATCTCATTTCCAGAAATGATTCAAAATCAAAATCATTATAATCGAAAATACTTTCAAACATATCTTTTGATAAATCCCTGTTTCCTTTTCTATTATAAATTTTACCTAATTCAAAGTATGAATGCGGTACAATCCATATTTCAGACTGAGGTTTTAACCTTAAACACTTGTTAAAATTCTCAATCGCTTTGTCAGTATCTTTAAGGTAATTGTAAGCAACTCCAATATCAAAATATAACCTTACTAAATCATCATCAGAATTATACTTCTCAGTCATTTTAGAGTCAATAATTTCATTGTAAATATTTACGGCTTTTTGGGGATTATTTGATTCCCGGAGGTTTAATGCCTTTATCAATTTCAATTCAAATTCATTGAGAGGTTCTTTAATTTTTTGCAGAGCTAACCTGTAAAAGAATTTATCGAGCTCGCCGTCAGGTTCATTGATAAAATTGTTTCTTACATTTTTATACTTATTCAGAGCAACGTCTCTTTTACCTGTAATCTCATAAGAAATGCCCAGTGTAAATAAATAAACATTATATCTGTCTTCGGTATTGACAAGTTTCATATACTCTTCAAGGTGCAGTATTGCTTTTTGAAAATCATTCAGCCGAAAATATGCAGTGCCTAAAACAGCATTTGCAGATTTTATTATTTCATCCTGAAGTGAATTATTATTTATATTCAGTGCATTGTTAGCAATCAAGACAGCTTCTTCAGAAAATCCGTGCTGAAGCATCAAACCGGAATAAAACACTTTAAACACCGGGCTATCCGGGTATTGCTCGGTTAATTCTCTTGAGAAATTCAATGCCTGTAAGTCATTATCTTCCTTTTCCCTTAAAGAAAAAATCGAAAGAAATACCTTAGATTCTGTTTTGCTATATACACCATTTTTCAATGATTTGTACAGAAGATTTCTTCCTTCGGCTAAGTTGCCATCGAAACCCATTAAAGACAGAAGCCATTGAAATTTTTCGGGAACAAAGCCAAGAGCAATTTTATAAAGACCAAGTCCCATGTAAGCATCATAGTAGTCAGGACTTTTTTCTATAAGAGAAGTGAGAATTCTGTATCCGTCATTTCCGTTTGATGCTGCCTTAAGCAGACTTTTGTTCAGGCTAAGCATCAGCCAGGAACGGTAGCTGTAAGAAAGTCCCATATAATATAATGCGTCAAGGTCATTCTCATTTTCATCGAGAATATCTTCAGCTTTTTCAATTACATTATCAGAAAGCATCATATACTTTTCGAAATAAATCTCGTTCCTTGAAGGTAAAGCTTTATAAAAATATAGAAGGCTTTGATAAAAGAAACCTTTAAGGTCTTTTGGATTTGATTTTTGAAATTGTGTGAATTTAACTTCGGCAGCTTCGAATTTCAGATTATAAATATCATCAAGACCTTTTAATACTTCATTATCCGGTATCGAAAAGGATTTTGCGGATTCCGAATCTAATGATAAAAGCAGGAGGGTAAGAATAATTATGAGATATTTCATTTTTTGTTATAAATGCTTATTTACTTGAGATAACTTAAAACATTTGCAGCACGTTCCTTCACGGGACCCTGGAATTTGAGCTTTTAGTGATACAAAGATTAAACTTTATCTTTTTTTTGGGTTATTGTGTATTTATATTTGTACATTAAAGAAACTAAATTTAAATATGCCTAAAATAATTTTTGAAATAAATTACAACATCTATCCGGAAAAGAGGGAAGAGTACCTGGCTACTATCGGTGATTTGAAAAAAAGCATTGATAATGGATCATCTGAAAGCAATTATTCGGTATTTGAAAATAAAAAAAATCAAAATAATTTTACTGAAATGTATATTTGTAAAGATGAAGAAGAATATGAAGCACTTGAGGACAATCAAAGTGAGGAAACGATTGAATTAACACAAAAGCTTTTCAGTGATTTTATAAAAGATAAGAAAGTTACTTACATAACTAAATACGAAGTTTAGGCATCCTGAATTCTGCAAGTTCAAATTAAGCAATTTTGAACGGATATTAATAAATTTTTTAACTTAAAGAGTAGTTATGATTTCAAACTACTCTTTTTTTATTCCATATGTCGGATTTACATAAATCAAAGTTCAATAAAATCGCAGAAAGTTTTAGTAATATTGATTTTAAAACAAGCAATATTGTGAAACTTCTAATATCTGTCATTACAATACTTATGCTTTTTCTGATGCTTCCCAGCTATAAGAGCATTGAAACGGATTATGAAGTAGGCGCAATATGGTCATCAGAAGATCTGATAGCCCCGTTTTCATTCCCGGTCTACAAAGATGAAAAAGAATATGATCAGGAGAAACAGGATGTAATGAAAAATATTGCGATTGTGTTTGACAGGGTTTATGATGAAAAAATATACAATGACTCCCTGAATATTTTTTTTCTGAATGTGAAGAATGTCCTGAATAAAGCAGCAAATCTGGAAAAGAATAAGGAAGGATATATAAACTCGGAGGAAATCGACCAGTATAAAGACCAGTTGCCGGTAAAGTTAACTTATCCTGAATGGGAACAGCTGTTTCAAATTTATAAAAATGATCCGGCTGCAAATCAGAACATTTCAATGGATACTTTCATTTCGATAATCACTGATGAAATTTCCGGCATATCAAAAAATGATATAATAAATTTTGACAAATCAAAAATAGTTTCAAAAAAGATCACAATAAAAAATGATAATGAAAAGGTTCAGGAAGTTATCGATGCCGGCAGTGTATTTGACAAAAATGAAATAATAAATTTGATCAAAATTAAATTAAATGAGAGTTTAAATGATTCATTGCTGGTTTCATCTGCCGGAAAGATATTGGAATATTTTGTAAGAGAAAATTTAATTTACAACGATGATCTTACTACAGTGGAAACTCAAAGCAGGATTGAGCAAATTCCCAGAACAATCGGAATCGTAAAAGAAAATGAGCGGATAATAAGCAAGCATGATCCAGTCAACCGTTTTACCAAGATGAAGCTTGATTCTTATAAAAAGGTCAGGCTTGAAAGAATAGGAGTTCAGGATCTGTTATTGCAGCAGTTAGGTAAACTGTTTGCCATTATTATTCTGATACTTGTATTGTCAATATTTTTGTATTATATCAGACCGGATGTATATAATGACAATAATAAATTAATAATTATCGCCTCTCTTATTTTAATCGAAGGATTTTTCGCATATTTCAGCCTGAAGCTGGACGTACAGGCACCAGTTGAACTTTTGATATTCGTGCCTGTTGCTTCAATTTTATTAACGATTATTTTTGATTCAAGACTTGCATTTTATACAGTAACGATCATATGTTTTATAGTTGCTGCTATCAGGGGAGGCGATTATTCAATTGCATTTATTTCTTTCTGCGGTTCGGTGCTTGCAATTTTCAGTGAAAGAGACATCAAAAACAGGTCTCAGATTTTCAGATCATTTTTCTTTATTTTGATCGGATATACATTTTCCATACTTGCAGTTAATCTTGTAAAGATTGAAGATATTCAGAAAATATGGATGAAACTGTTATTCGGAGGAATTAATGCCATAATGTCTCCGGTTATCGCTTACGGGCTGTTAATTTTTTATGAAAGAGTCTTTAAGATAACTACAGATCTTACGCTGCTCGAACTTTCGGATTTTAATCACCCGCTGTTGAAGGAATTATCTTCAAAAGCACCCGGAACTTTTCATCACAGCATAATTATGGGGAATCTTTCGGAAGCTGCTGCAGAATCGATTAAGGCAAATCAGATACTTGCAAGAGTAGGTTGCTATTATCATGATATCGGGAAATTGCTTAAGCCTCAGTTTTTCATTGAGAATCAGCTTGATCAGAATAACAAGCATAACGATCTCAATCCAAGCATGAGTACAAAGATTATTATTTCACACGTCAAAGACGGCATTGAACTTGCAAAAAAGCATAATCTTCCGGAAAAAATAACTGATTTCATTCCTATGCATCACGGGACAACACTCGTTTCATATTTTTTTGATAAGGCAAAAAACGCTTCTAAAGATGAAGTAACAGATTATATGTACAGATACCCCGGTCCGAAACCGCAGACAAAAGAAACCGGTATTGTAATGCTTGCAGATGCAGTCGAGGCGAGTACAAGAACAATTGAAGAGCCTTCTCCCCAGAAATTAGAAAACAAAATTCGTGATGTGATAAGAAGTCGTTTTATG
This sequence comes from uncultured Ignavibacteriaceae bacterium, assembly GCA_964399995.1. Lineage (GTDB taxonomy): Bacteria > Bacteroidota > Ignavibacteria > Tepidaquicellales > Tepidaquicellaceae > JAGPCH01. The sequence goes on along the minus strand of CAYNTN010000154.1, from coordinate 4,106 downwards.
GAAGGAGAGCTTGATGAATGCGAACTTACTTTAAAGGATCTGACAAAGATTAAAGAAAGTTTTCTTAAAATTTTACTTGGAATTCACCATCACAGAATCAAATACCCGGACAAAAACCAGCTTGAGTTAGTCTCCGGAACTCAGGAAAAGTCAGCTTAAGTCAGCTAGTATTATGCCAGATGAATTTGAGCTAAATAAAAAGCTTTATGTAAATTTTTTAAGAACGGAAAAATCCCTTTCTGAAAATACAATCAGCTCGTATAAAACCGATATTGAAAAATTTTTTTCTTATCTTGAAGATGTAAAACTAATTACTGCTTTTAAAAAAATTTCGGACGAGACAGTTACAGATTTTCTGAACTATCTAAGTAAATCATCAAATAAATCAGACAGGAAATTTTCAAGCAAATCCGTTTCAAGATTTATATCTTCTCTAAGATCTTTTTTTAAATTTCTTGAATCTGAGAACATAGTTGAAATAAATCCGCTTGAAAATATAGAATCACCCCGCAGCCCGCGTCTGTTACCGGATGTTTTATCATCCGAAGAGATTGACAAATTATTTTCTTTGCCCGATTTAAATGACAAGCTTGGATTGAGAGACAGAGCTTTACTCGAAACTTTATATGCAAGCGGATTGCGAGTAAGCGAAGCTATTAATCTGGAAATATCAAATGTTTTTTTTGAAGAAGGATTTCTTAGGATAATGGGGAAAGGTTCAAAAGAAAGAATTGTTCCGATTGGAAATACTGCTTTAAAATTCATTACGAAGTATATAAATGAAAGCAGAATTAAATTAAAAAATATTAAATCATTCAATTATTTATTCCTGAATTTCAGGGGAGGTAAGTTATCCCGCATGGGAATTTTAGATATACTAAGAAAATACTGCTTAAAAGCGGATATAAAGAAAAGTGTTCATCCTCATACATTGAGACACACTTTTGCGACACATCTTCTTCAGGGAGGTGCAGATATCAGAATTATTCAGGAAATGCTCGGACATGCTGATATTTCCACTACTCAGATTTACACACATATTGACAAAGATTATCTGATTGAAGTGCACAAATCCTTTCATCCAAGGGCTTAGAATTCAAAATGTTAAATTGAATAAATGTCTTATAATGCTTATATTTACGGAAATTAATAAATTATTTAACACAGGAGAATTATTAAAATGAGTCTACTTAATAGAGTCTGCTTTTCACTTCTTGCACTATTAATATTTTCAGGTACAGTTTACTATTCGGGATGTGCATCTGCCGAATCAACAACCGGAAAGCTTGCATTTCAACAACAGGATTATAAAAAAGCCGAAGTTGAATTAAAAAAGGGTTTGCAGGTTGACCAGAATGATGATGAGGGATGGTACATGCTCGGATATTCACAGATTGAACTTGGAAAATATGATGAAGCACGACAGTCTTTCAAGAAATGCTTGTCAATTGACTCGACTTTTGGCGGGCAGATAAAATCATACTGGGTGGAAAAATATAATGCCGGAGCTCTTGAATTTCAAAGCGGTCTAGATCTGGAAAATAAAAATGATTCTGCTAATTCTCGTTCTTATTATCAGAATGCATTGAAAAATTTTGAGGCTTCTGCTGCTATTATTCCGGATAGCCTAAAATCAATGAGTGCAATAGGTCAAACATACCTTGCATTAGGCGAAAATGATAAAGCACTTAATATTCTTAATGAAATTGCCGCTAAATCAAAAAATCCTTACGATGCGGAAAGAGTTGCTAAAGTTCTTTTTGAATCGGGCTTGACTCTGATGCAAGCAAATAATTATCCACCAGCAATTGCAACTTTCAAAAAAATAATATCTTTGCCTTCATTACCAAAGAACAATCCATATTATGAAACATCAACATTTAATATTGGTTTAGCTCTTGCTAAAACAGGTGAAGATATGGTAATCAAAGATGAAAATAGTAACTATAAGGAAAAATTTACTGAATCCCTTAGCTACTTAGAGCCAATTGCAAATAATTCAAAAAATAATGATTTAGTATATAAATCATACGATATTTTAATAAAAGTATATTCCTATTTAGGAATGAATGATAAAGCTGAAGATGCTTTGTCAAAAAAAGATTCACTTAAAAATGATAATAAATAGTCTTAGCAAGAGTTGAAATCGACAATGAAAAGAATATATTTTGTTTCGTTAATTGTTTTACTCATTTTTTCAGACTTCATTTATTCACAAAGTTATAGATCTGTATCTTCATCTAATCACTATTCGACATCTGAAGAAGGTAAATTCAATAACATTTATATTTTTGAATTTAGCCCAAGTGCTTATGATTACTATGAATATAAAAAATGTAAAATTACTTTGTTTGCTTTAGATAGTGAGGGAGATATCTTACCACTAGATAATCATATTGTTAGAGCTATCACAGGATATGATCAAAATTATATTGAATATGAAGGAGTAACAAATTCATCTGGGTATATAGAAATCTATATATCGACAAATGATATCCAGAAATTAACCATTGGAGTATGTTTTAATGGTTATGATAGAGAAATTTATTTGAGGGATGTACAATTTTTTTATTATGATAAGAAATACTAAATTAAATTTAGAACCAACTTTTATAAGATTATTTTTTCATGGATCAGAATAATCCTCAGGCAAGCCAGTCAAATTCCGGAAAATGGTTTTGGGGAATTTTTATTTCATTATTAGTAATTGCAATATTGTTTCTGGCAATAAGTTTTTTATACCTTGCGAAAGTTGCTTCATTCGGCAGTGACAGATATTACGAGCAAACAGGCAGCGGTAGCGGTAAAGTTGCTGTAGTAAATCTGGATTATACAATCTACTCTTCTGAATCAATAGTAAGACAATTTAAAAAATACAGCGAAGATAAATCAATCAAATCCATAATCCTTAGAGTGAATACACCTGGAGGCGGAGTTGCTGCCTCTCAGGAGATGTATGAGATTATTAAAAAAACACGTGATAAAGGAAAGCCGGTTGTGGTTTCAATCAGCTCTCTGGGAGCAAGCGGCGGATATTACGCAGCATGCGGAGGAAGTTTAATAATTGCCGACCCGGGTTCGCTGGTCGGGAGTATTGGAGTGATTATTAATTTAATGAACTTCAGGGAGCTTGCTGACAAAATAGGCATAACCCAGACAATTATTAAAAGCGGTGAGCTTAAAGATGCAGGGAATCCTTTGGGAGAAATAGACGAGAAAGATAAGGAATATTTCCAAAGTATTGTTGACGATTCATTTGACCAGTTTCTGGATGTAGTTGCAAAGGAACGAAAAATTGACAAGGAAAAGCTGAGAGAGTACGCTACCGGCAGGGTCTTTACAGGGAAGCAGGCAAAGGAAATCGGGCTTGTAGATTCTTTAGGAACTTATGAAGATGCGGTCAGAATAGCGGGTAGAATGGGCGGAATAGAGGATGAACCGGTTATTGTAAAAGAAAAAGAAAGATTATCTTTAATTGAGAGAATTATCGAAGGGTTTTCTAATAGTGAAATAAAATCAATTAAAGAGGAATTAAAATCTGAGTTTATAAATCAACCTCTTTTACAGTATAAATTTGAATATTAATTATCATAATAAAAAATTGATATGACAAGAGCACAGATTGCTGCCGAAATTTCCGGAGCAACCGGTTTAAGCAAAAAGGAAACAGAAATAGTTGTCGAGGGTTTTATTTCCTGCATCATCGATTGTCTGAAAAGAAACGAAACTGTTGAAATCAGAGGATTCGGTACATATAAGAATAACATAAAACATCCGAGAATCGCTAGAAATCCTAAAACAGGAGAAAAGATATCACTTGGTAAAAGATATATACCTATGTTTAAAGTTTCAAAGGAATTTAAAAAAGCTGTTCAGGAGGAATTATCAAAATAATTTTTTTTATTATAATAATTAAATCACAGGAAAGGAAAAATATTTAAATGCCTTGCGGTAAAAAAAGAAAAAGAGCAAAGATGTCTACTCACAAGAGGAAGAAAAGACTGAGAAAGAACAGACATAAGAAGAAAATCAGATAAAGTGTGTAGAGTGTATGGAGTGTATGGAGTGTATGGAGTGTATGGAGTGTATGGAGTGTATGGAGTGTA
>CAYNTN010000153.1:0-10532 GCA_964399995.1 uncultured Ignavibacteriaceae bacterium | reverse complement strand
TTTATTTGGATTATAAAGAAAAGTACGAACACTTTAAAAATGATTTCCTTCACGAGCTTGAACTGCTCCGTAGTGAGTTAAGCAAAATAGTTTTTAAGAAAAAGGTGGAAATAGAGAACAGCTTTACAGATCGGTACCAAAAAAATGGTACGAACGGATAAAGTCTTTAGCTGGCTTAGAAAAAAATATTTATAACTTTATAGTTTTTTAGAGTGTTCTGCGTAGAACCCATCAGCAATTCCGACTTCTCTTATTAATCCCCGCATTATCAATCCTCAGACAGGATCATCATCTATCGCAGAACTGTCCCACTGTTTCGAGACTGGCGTGGCTACTATCAGCAAAATACAATGAATATTTATTTATAAATTTTCTTTAGGTTTAATGCGGTTATTTGATTTCATTAGTAAAAACCCAAAATATATTTAATCAACAGATGCAGATATTCGTTACAGTTCTAATAAACCTCATCCTGGTTGTTGCCTTCATTCTCATTATCCGTAAGAAAGATTTTCTAAGTTACGTTGCAGGCGGTAAGTGGCTGCTTACCTGGTTTGCTGTAGGAATAATTACTCTGATGGATGAACTGACCTCCATCTACTACGCTCCTTTTGAAGCGTACAGGTTTATTGGAATAAAAGCGATTTTTTATATTGGAATAACTTCTCTTCTCATTCGATTTCTTTCATCAAGAATGGTGGAAATATCCGAAATACTCGATGAGGCTGGAATCAAAGGCGGCGGTGTTTATTCATTTTCTTATTTGGCTTTCGGGCAAAATCTTTCCTTTATTGCAATAGCATCCATTATCGTGGATTATGTTTTGACAGCAACAATTTCCACCGTAAGTGCTGTTGAAAACGGTACTGCTTTTTTAGGTACCGGTCCCCTGTTTAATTATGTATTAATGTTCATTGTTGTGGGGTTCATAACCGGTTTAAATATTCTGGGGATAAAAGAAAATGCAAGATTCACATTTTTAATATTTGCATTTGCAGCATTTGTGCTTGTCAATCTGATTGTTCAAGGATTTATGAAGTTCGATACAGCAGCCACTGTAAATCTACATCGGGGATTCAATGATTTCATTTCGGATTTTCAAACCGGTAACATTTTCAGTTCATATACTTTAGTAATTACAGGAATAGGAAGCTGTATCCTTGCTTATTCGGGCGTGGAGTCGGTGCTTCAAACAGCATCATTAGTAAAAAACTGGCGGGTAATTAGAACTGCTTACATGTTTCTGGCTCTGACCGTTGGAATAGTAACTCCTTTAATTGCACTGCTTGCTTTGTCCGCAGGCGGAGTAAATATTAATGCTCATGAAACAGATCTCATTCCATTTTTTGCAAGCAGCATTAACGGAAAATGGTTCGGGTTTATTGTGAGCATGCTTGCAACAATTACCTTAATTATGGCAGTTAACACAGCAATGGTTGCTTCGGCAGAGCTTATCGAGAAAGTTGCCGAAAGATATAATTACCATTGGCTGATTGAGTTAAATAAACGACAATCTTTGTACAGGATACATTTAGTGAACGCTGTGTTTTATATGGGAATACTTCTCATCACAAGCGGAAGCCAGGCTGTGCTGGCAGAAATGTATGCTGTCGGTTTGGTTGCCAGCTTCTGTATAAATACGGGAGCGCTGCTGAAGTACAGGTATCAAAAAGGTAAAAAAGGAATTTCCAAATATTACACTTCGCGGACAGGCACTTTAATTTTATTTATCGTTTTATTAAGCACATTTTTTTACATAGTTACGCACCGTCCTTATGGAACGCTGCTGTGGTTTGTAATAACAGCCATCTTCATTCTCTTAGGAATAAAAATATCCAAAACACGGTCGCCGGAAATTGCTTCACGCTTTGAGACCAACACTCCGATGGATATTATTTTTGCAATAGCTGAAATGGCAGGAGATAGTGTGAACATTATTTTCAGAAGACCACGCGAGAAGGAAGCTCTCTCCGAGGGTAAAAATTCTATCTTCGTTACGTTTTACACGCCAAGACTTGAAAAACCGGGAGAGAAATTACCAAACCAGTATTGGATTGCAATGCAGCCGCGTACATCGTTTTATAATATGATACGGAGTCTGTTAGAAACAGTAAAATATGAAATTGGCGGTGAGAAGAAAATTTCAATTCATTTTGGCTGGCCCATGTCATCGTGGTTAGACAGGTTATCGGTAAGCACTATGATTTACAATATTACACGCCTTCCAAAAAAGTTTCCCGAGTTTACATTCAGCATGAATTATTTTGGGAAAGATAAAACCTCATAAAGTAATTCTTAAATACCGCCAAGATGTCAAGGCTGTGCCTTGGCAATTATTTTATTTGGGAGTTACTAATTTTGTTCATTAGTAATGAACGAAATTGTTCATCACAAATGAACAGAATGGGAAATATGGGGACAAAAACAATTTTCCGTTGTAAATTTACCCGTGCAAATCGTCCACCGAGTGGAGGATAATCCGCCACTATGTGGTTGATTATCCGATAAGAAAAGAAGCAATCCCATTTGCAAAAAATATGTTTGCATTGCCGGTTGGTACGCTGTGGTGAAAGCGGGCTGGATAGTAGATGTCAACCTTCGGTTGATATACTGGATATAAGAATTTGGTATGAAATTACTGGGAGGTAAAGTCGATACCTTGAACGGAGCATACTTCTGTCACGGAGTCGGTCGTGATAACTGTGGGAATAATGAATGAATGCTTTTGGGATTTAGAAAGTGGACTTAAAAATAAGTAAATTAGTTTTAGTAATACTTAAGTTATAAATTAATAATTGCATCAAATATTATTAAAAGTTAAACCTTTCTTGAAATGGGCTGCGATAATGGGCAACTGCCTATACGATAAACCGAAAATATAAATTATTATTGAAGAATATAAATTCAACGAATAAAATGAAACAACACGAACAAGTAATTAAAGTCTTGGAAGAAAACAATGGTTTTTCAACCTTGGGAAATTTATATCAGAAAGTAAACGTAAGTAACTGGAAAACGAGGACTCCGTTTGCTAGCATCAGAAGAATAGTGCAAGATGAAAGATTTTTTTTCAAAATAAAACCTGGCTTATGGGCACTTAAATCGTATAAAGAAAAACTTTTTGATTTAATCCCAATTGATAAATCTAAGTCCAAACAAGAAAAGGATGTATTTAATCATAGTTATTATCAGGGTTTGTTGGTGGAACTTGGAAATTTAAAGGGATTTGATACATTCATTCCAAATCAAGATAAAAACAAAAAATTTTTAGATAATTCTCTTGGTGATTGTGCCACATTAAAGGAAATTTATAAATTCACTTATGACGAAGTGATAGATAGAGCTAAAACTGTTGATGTAATTTGGTTCAATGAAAGGAGATTCCCTCAAAGTTTCTTTGAGATTGAACATTCTACTGATTTTCAAAATTCTTTTTTGAAGATGTTAGATCTTAAATATTTTTTTGCAAATTTTAATATCGTAGCTGATGTTAAAAGATTAAAGGAATTTGAAAAGAAAATCTCTCATTCAACCTTTAGTGACTTAAAAAGTAGAATAAAATTTATTTCATATGAAAAATTGTCAGATTATCATTCCAAGTCTTTTTTGTATTTTAAGCTAAATAGTGAAATACAATTATGAAAAACTATTTATAGAAATAAGGTTTATTTAAAGATGGAGAGTATTTAATTATGAAATCCAAATATTTAGATTATTCCATGAATAAATGGGCTAAAGCTATTGCCAAAAGAATTTCTGATGAGTGGGATGGAAACACCGGGAATAATAAGGAAAATGTAATTATGCTTCAAAAAGTTTTGGAATATTCACTTAAAAGAAATCCCGACGGTTGCAAAGCACTTATTGGCACTACAATAATTGAAGAAGATTATTTCGATATAAATTTATAAATCATAACCCATTTATTAAGTTGCTTAGAATTTTAAAATTAAAGTATTAGGATGAAAGTCACTGGTATTCATCACATAAAAGACTAAAAGAAATTTTAACTAATCCCTTTACAATAGAATCATTTATTATATATATAGATCAAAATGGTGAAATGAGTTTTGATTTATTGACATATTTGCAGGGGAAAGAAGTTCTTATTAGCAATGAAATAATAAGGATACCAAGTTGAAACGATTTACTTTAGAAGTTCATTCCTAGATAATTGGGCAAATCACAATCATAAATATCGTCTTACTTCGCACCTCAAATCGCACGCAACTTAATTTTACAATACACTAAAGAAAATGAATTACTATTGGATCCTATGGTTGGTGCTGGCACAACACTTATTGAAGCAAAGCTGCTTAACAGAAACGCTTACGGGATAGACATAAATCCCAATGCAGTAGAACTGAGCAAAAAAGCACTCGACTTTAAATTCAAAAACACGACAGTACAAAAAGTATTTCAAGGAGATTGTAGAGAGTTAACAAAATTTGATGGTGGTTCATTCGATTTTATTTTGACTCATCCTCCATATTTGAACATTGTACAATACTCAAAGGGAACAATCAATGGGGACTTATCAAATATCAGCAGCATTCCCAAATTCTTTGATGAAATAGAAATTATTGCAAAGGAATTATTCAGAGTATTGAAGGAAAATCATTTTTGTGCAATTCTTATTGGTGATACACGAAAAGCTCAACACTATGTTCCCCTTTCTTACTACTTGCTAGAAAGGTTTTTACATGTTGGCTTTGCTCTCAAAGAGGAAATAATTAAAGCACAACACAATTGTGTGTTTTCAAAAAAATGGGAAACGCAAGCAAAAAAATTCGGATTCTATCTTATTATGCACGAACACCTTTTTGTATTTAGAAAACCTAAAAAGGGCGAGGACCTAAGTAGAATTAAATATAGTTTAGCTAAAAAAACTCGGACCTAGAATATGCTTTGCAATTCTGTCCCAAAAAGCTAATTCTCCCAACAAGATTCTCACCCCACATTCCTCATTCTATACCCAACCCCAGCTTCTGTAACGATGTATTCCGGTTTGGAGTAATCATCCTCTATTTTTTTTCTTAGCTGTCCGATAAATACTCTTAAATACTGGGAGTTCTCAACCGAACTCGGTCCCCAAATTTCTTTTAATATGTAGCTGTGGGTAAGCACTTTTCCTACATTCTTAGCAAGCAGTACAAGCAGAAGATACTCTGTGTTTGTAAGCTTAATTTCTTCTTTATCTTTTGTAACAATGCGTGCGGAAAAATCAATTGTAAGATTTCCGTTCGTAAATATGCTTCCGTCATCCGATTGCTGTGTGCGGCGGATGTTTGCACGTATTCGCGCAAGCAGTTCAGAAGTATTAAACGGTTTAGTGAGATAATCGTCTGCACCCAAATCCAATGCTTTAACAATATCTTCCTCAGAATTTCGAACTGAAAGAATAATAACTGGAACAGCAGTCCACGTGCGTAATTCTTTTATCACGCTGAAGCCGTCTCTGTCGGGTAATCCTAAATCAAGTATCACCAACTGCGGATGAGAAGTTGCTACCTGGACAATTCCGTCTTTACCATTTTCAGCTTCAATAACTTTGTATTCTTCAGCTTCGAGAGCAATGGAAAGAATCTTGCGGATTTGAGTTTCGTCATCAATTATTACAACTGTGTTCTTTATGTTCATTTTGTTTTACTTTTCACTACTGTTCAAACTGATTGTAAAAACGAAAATACTTTTTCATCATTATAAAACTCATCCCAACCCTTCTCTTACAAAGAGAAGGGCTTATAAATGTTATAACTCTATATAAATATTTTGCCGGATCATCATCATTTATTGTTTTATTGTCAACCTGTCTCGCCATTGGCAAGCCAAGGCGGGTAAGTCTCTCCCTTTACAAGGGAGAGATTAGAGAGAGTTCCTTTTATTTCGGACAGATATTTTGCTTTCACTATTTCATCGGAAGTGTAATTATAACTATCGCGCCGCCGGTATTGCGGTTCATTGCTGTAATTGTTCCGCCGTGAGTTTCTATGAATCCTTTGCTGATTGATAATCCCAATCCCGTTCCTCCGGTTTTTGTTCCGGGAATTCTATAAAACTTATTGAATAATTTACTCAAAACTTCATCAGTAAATCCCGTACCGTTATCGGAAATGTTTATAACGCACTGCTGATTCTGCTGAACCGCTTCGACCACGATTTCACTTCCTGATGGAGAATATACAATAGAATTATGTATGATATTAATTAGCGCCTGTTCCAGTAAAACATAGTCAAACTTGAATACAATATCCTCAGCAATGTTAACTGAAATTTTATGATTGGCGGATTCATCTTTCAGCCGTTCAATTGAAGCATGAATTAGATCAGCGGCAGAGTGCCAGTCTAATTTTAATTTAAGATTTCCGGATTCAAGCCGCGCCATATCAAGCAAATTTTCAACTAAACGATGAAGTCTATCGGCGGCAATGTTTATCTCGCTCATGAACCTTTGCAGAATGTTTTTATTCTCAAATATCTTTTCGTCCTTGAACGAACTAACTGCCCCAATTATTGTTGTGATCGGTGTTTTTAATTCGTGCGAAATAGAATTGAAAAGAGTTTTATACAGCTTCTCGGATTCGGTTGACAGCATAGTCTGTTTGGCTAATTCGTTTAAGTATTCTCTTTCAATAGCGTTCGTAATCTGTGAGATGAAATTATTTAACAGTTCTTCCTGATCAAAAGACGGAGGAAGGTCACTTGCCACACTTACTCCAATTACACCTAAAACACCGCTTTTGCTATCAAGCGGATAATATGTTGCCTCGGCATTTGGAAGTGTGTTAGTAAATCTGCCGACTTTCTGCTTATTGATAAAGCAGTGCTGAGCATAAGCCCATTCAGCATCATTAAAAACAAATGAACTTGAAGTGTGCGGTTTTGCTTTCAGCTTTTTCACTGATTCAAAGAAAATCAAAACAACTTCGGCATTAAAAACATTTCCGATTTCTTTTATTGCTGCATCTGCCACATCGTTCAAATTGCCTGCAGCCGAAAGCTTTTTAGAAAGATTGTAAAGCAAGTTTGTCTTTTCTTCCCGCTGCCGCAGCAAGTTTTGCTGGATTCTAATTTTTGATGATAATGTACCTGTAACGGAAGCAACTATAAAATACATTACAAACATTAAAGCGTCTTCGGGTTTTGAAATATGCAAAGTAAAATGCGGCGGAATGAAAAAATAATTCCAGCCTAATGCGCTAATCAATGCAGTGAATAAAACAGGCCCAATACCAAAATTGGCAAGCGGCAAAATTGCCACAACCAGCAGAAACAATAAAGAAACTGTTTGATATCCAATTTGATTCTGGAAATAATAGGAAACTACACCCACCAAATAAATTATTATTGCGGCAATAAAATATTTTGAAATGCTCGAATGTGAACTGGCTTTCACATCGAACAGCAGTTCCTTTTCTTCCATTCTTTCGCCGCCCAAAACATATACATCGATATCGTCGCTCTTCTTGAGCAGGTTTTTAATAAAATCGTTCTTAGGAAAAAGTTTTTGAAGTTTTGACTTCCGTGATTTACCGACTACAATTTGAGTAACATTATTTTCTCTTGCAATTCTCATTACAGCGTCAATCACATTCATATCCTGGGTTACAACCAGTTCGCCGCCAAGTTCTTTAACAAGATTAAAATTTTGCGTGAGGATTTCTTTGTTGCTTTCTGAAATCTTTTGATCGGTTTCAACGTACACGGCTATCCAGGATGATTCCATTGAGTAGGCCAATCTTCTTGTCCAGCGAATTAAGTTCGACGAATAAGGACTTGGTCCAATTGCGCACATTAATCTTTGCCCGGATTTCCATACCTCATAAATATTTTTCTCAGTTTTGTAAGTACGTAGATCCTTATCAACTCTTTCGGCTGTAATTCGAAGAGACATTTCCCGTAAAGCTGTAAGATTACCTTTTCGGAAAAAGTTTTGGATTGCCTGCGTTGAACTTTCGCCGGTATAAACTTTTCCTTCCACAAGCCGTTGAATCAGCTTATCGGGAGTAATATCAACAAGTTCTATTTCATCTGTTTGATCGAGAATGGAATCGGGAACTGTTTCTCGAATTGTTGCTCCTGTTATTTGCTTTACGGTTTCTGCGCGGCTTTCAAGATGCTGAACGTTCAGAGTTGTGTAAACATCTATTCCGTTCTGTAATATTTCTATAACATCATGATATCTTTTAACATTTCTGCTTCCGGGAATATTTGTGTGTGCCAGTTCATCTATCAGTACAAGCGCAGGTTTGAGTTTGAGAATCGCATCAATATCGAACTCTTTAAATACAGTTTCCCGGTAAGTAAGTTCTTTCAACGGAACTTTATCTAATCCCCCAAGAAGCTCTTCCGTATCCAATCTCTTGTGCGTTTCAACAATTCCAATTACAACATTAATTCCATCCGCTTTTGCTTTATGCGCAGCTTTAAGCATTGCATAAGTTTTTCCGACTCCTGCACACATTCCAAAAAAAATTTTAAGCTTGCCTTTAGTGCTTTTGAGTTCTTCCTGTTTCAAACGATTAAGCAGTGTATCAGGGTCAGGACGAGTTGATTCTAATTGATCGTTCATTTTTTATCTCACTTTCCCGCTTTTAACAAGTCTAGCTTGATATTGAGCTTAAGAACGTTTATGGCTTCATTTCCTAAAAATCCGAATTGCGGATATTCAGTTAGGGAATCGACGATTTTATAAATTTTATTTTTTTGAATTTCGCTTAATGATCTTGTTTTTGCTATTCTCGGAACTTGAAGATAAGCTGCTTGTTTTGAAATATGGGGATCAACTCCGCTTGCGGAGGCAAATAACATTTCGGCTGGAACTTCTTCTGTAGAACTCAACATGTTGGTCACAAGGAAATTATTCTTCCTTTCATTGAATTGTTCATGAAGCACCTTACTTGTAAGTCCCAGATTGCTGGCGCCGGAAGGCATCGGATTATAATTAATGGCTGAAGGACGCGAATGAAAGTAGGCGCTGTCAGTGAAATTTTGCCCAAGCAGAAACGAACCCCGGACTTTACCATCTTTAATATAAAGAGAACCATTTGCTTTATCACTAAAAAAGATTTGCCCAATTGCAGTAATGAACAAAGGATAAATTATCCCTGTCAGTATAGTCATCAGTAAAAGCATTTTAAGCGAAAGAACAATTTCTTTTTTCATGATTTAAGAGAATTTAATAAATATTTTCACTTATAACTTTTTTTAATAATATAAATTACTTATTAAAGTTGCTCAGACTTTATTTTTTAATAGCCCCAACATTTTCCCAAAGGGATGGCCAAGCCAATGTCGGGGGGTTAAATTGTATCTACATACTTGGGCTTTAGCCCAAATTAGATTAAAATGTGGCTATCCGAAGGATTCCTTTGGAAAAGCCAATTTGTTTTAAGAGATACTCTTCCACGACCCAAAGGTCGTGGCTATTGAAAACTATACAAATATGAACTTTGCGTAACTTCAGCTATTTAGAATTTAATTCCAGTGTTTTGTTTTCTTCTACCTGGAAAAGTTCGTAAATCTCCTCTGCAGTTTCAGCGGTTAATAGGTTCTTCCTGAATTCATCGTTGTCCATCATTCGGGAAATTCTGCTTAGTAATTTAATATGATCAGAAGCTGCCTCGTTAGTGCTGACAAAAAGAAAAACCAAGTAAACCGGCTTACTATCCAGGGAATCGAAATCAAACGGCCGATTAAACTTTCCAAAAGCCGCAATCATTTCTCTTACAGCATCACTTTTGGCATGCGGTATAGCAATTAGTTTGCCGATAGCAGTTGTCATAATTTTTTCCCTTTCAATAACGGCCGTTTTTACTTTAGAAATATCAATTACTCTGCTATCGTTTTTGAATAGATCGAGAAGTTCGTTAATTACATCCTCCTTACTTTCACCCTTCAGTTCTGTAATTATTTTATCGCTTTTTAGTATATCACAAATTTTCATATTGATTCCAGTGTTTAAAACTCATTATAAATTGTTGCAAGTGCCGTAAAGAAATAAAAGCATTTTCATATTAAATTCAGCGTTGTGACCAACATATCAATCAATTTTATTCCGATGAAAGGAATGATCAATCCACCAACACCGTAGATCAGAATATTACGTTTGAGAACTGCTGCCGCACCTTCCGGACGATACTTTATTCCCTTCAGCGCCAAAGGTATCAATGCAATGATTATTAATGCGTTGAATATTACCGCGCTTAAAATTGCGCTCTGGGGCGAAGCTAATTTCATAATATTAAGTACGGATAAGGGTCCATTCAGAGAGGGCGCTGCAAATAATGAAACTGCGATTGCCGGAATAATTGCAAAATACTTTGCGACATCATTTGCAATGCTGAAAGTTGTTAAAGCTCCGCGTGTCATTAATAATTGTTTTCCTATCTCAACAACTTCAATTAGCTTTGTTGGACTGCTGTCTAAATCAATCATGTTTCCTGCTTCGCGGGCAGCTTGGGTTCCGGTGTTCATCGCAATACCAACATCTGCTTGAGCAAGCGCGGGCGCATCGTTTGTACCATCTCCAA
>CAYNTN010000152.1:0-10647 GCA_964399995.1 uncultured Ignavibacteriaceae bacterium | reverse complement strand
TATTCAATAAATAAAATTAGTTAAGTCTTAAACTATATTTTACCACTAAGTGCACTTAGTACACTAAGAAAAAATGATTTAAAAAAAATATCTTTGTGTTTTTAGTGTACTTAGTGGTAAAAATAACATCGCGTTTTAGACAGCACAAAATAAGATATGAACAAATAACATTTTCAATTTTGGTACTGGCTATGCCAGTTTAGGAATTAAGAATTAGGAATTAAGAGTTACGAGTTATCATTTAGGAATAATATTTCGACTTAACAAACTTAACAAACTTAATGAACTTAATAAACTTTGTCTGATAATAAAATTAAAATATTACCCCAGTCACTGTCAAATAAAATCGCAGCGGGTGAAGTTGTAAACAGACCTGATTCTGTGGTTAAAGAATTAATTGAAAATGCTATTGATGCAAAAGCGACTCATATAACTGTAATAATCCGGGATGGGGGGAAAAGTTTAATTCAAATTAATGATAACGGTACAGGGATGACCGAAGATGATGCAATACTTAGTTTTCAGCGTCATTCGACAAGTAAAATTTCCAGCTACGAAGATCTTGAGAATATTCTTACATTGGGTTTCAGAGGAGAAGCGCTGGCTTCGATAGCTTCAGTTGCTCAGGTTGAATTGAAAACGAAAACGTCTTCTGATGATGTCGGAACTTTGATAAGAGTTGAAGGCACTGAAGTTACCGAAGTAACAAAGGTGCAGTGTGAAGTTGGTACATCAATCAGCGTTAAGAATCTTTTTTATAACACACCAGGCAGAAGGAATTTTCTTAAATCAAATCAAACCGAGTACAGGCATATTTATGAAACTTTTGTCCGGCTTGCGGTTTCAAATCCCGAAACCGGATTTACTTTTATAAATAATGATGAAGAAGTTTTTGATTTACACCCATCAGCTTTGAGAGAACGGCTCATTAATATTTTCACGCCTCAGTTTGCTGAATCACTGGTTGAGATTGATCACGGAAATGAATTAATTAAAGTAAAAGGATTCATTTCAAAACCGAATTTTACGAAGAAGTCAAAACAGGATCAGTACTTTTATCTTAACAAAAGATTTTTCACGAGTAAGTCACTGAACTTTTCCGTTTATACAGGATATGATGATCTTATTGAGAAAGGAAATTATCCGTCATTCTTTTTATTTATAGATATAGACCCTAAGAAAGTTGATGTGAATGTACATCCTTCAAAAATGGAAGTTAAGTTTGAAGATGAGAGCGCTGCGTTTGGTTTTGTAAGACGCGCCGTGAAAGAGGCTCTGCAAAAAGCGGATATTATTTTTGAAGTAGGGTTCGACAGCAAACTCAATCTTCCTGATTCGCAGGAAAGTTTTCATTATAAAGAATCTAATCAGACATCAAGAAAAAGCTATTCAGGTCAAACTTCATCTCCGGGAAAGGGTTTTAATTTTCCTCAAAGAGAAAGAACATCAAATATACATTCAATATTTGAAGCTTCAAGAAAATCCGATGAATCGGATTTAAATAAATTTCCTGAAATCAAACCGGAAGAGCAAAAAAACATTTTTGAACACAGCAAAAAATCCGATTCGGAAAAGTTTAATGTATGGCAGTATCAGTATAAATATATAATGTGTCAGACTGAAACAGGACTTATGATAATTGATCAGCACGCTGCGCACGAAAGGATACTTTATGAAAGAGCGTTGCTCTGGCTCAATTCACAGTCTTCTTTTTCACAACAGCTTTTAATTCCGATAAAAATTGATCTGACTAAAATTGATTTTCACATTGCGGTTTCATTGAAAGAAGAACTTCAGAATTTGGGATTTAATTTTAATATTCTGAAGGATGATTCCGTTGAATTAGCCGGTGTTCCTTCAGATGTGAAGATCGGAAATGAGAATAAAATATTCCAGGAGCTGATAGATCAGTACAAGGAATATGAATTAAAACTTAATCTGGAAAAAAGAGACAATCTTGCAAAGTCATTTGCATGCAGAAGTGCGATAAAGACAGGTGACAGGCTTACCTATACCGAAATGACAGGTCTGATAGATGATCTGTTTGCATCACAAATGCCTTATGTATGTCCTCACGGAAGACCGACTGTTATAAGAATTACCACAGATGAACTCGATAAAAGGTTCAGTCGCACTTAGTTAAATATATTTTACATTAAACTTTATTTGACTAATTTAGATAAAAAATATATACCGGACGCTAATAAAAATCCAATAGCAGTTCAAATTCCAATTGAAGAATTTAAAGTTATTGAAGAAGTTTTAGAAAATTATGGATTATCAAAATTAATTGATGAAACGAATGATGAGGAAACTCTTTTATTTAAAGAGGCGAAAAAGTATTACCAAACATTAAAAAATGAATTGGACAATTGAGTTTAAAAAGATATTTCTTAAAGAACTAGCGAAGATGCCAAATGATGTTAGAGAAAGAATTGAACAAACAGTTTTTACTCAAAAATTAATTGAAACCCTTATAAAATATTTACCATAGAAAAAATGTCCGGATATACTGATAAATATAAAATTAGGTTTGGTAATTACAGACTCGGAATAATTTTAGACAGTAAAAATAAAAAAAATTAATATTTTGCAGAGCTGCCCACAGAAAAGATATTTATAAAATTTTCCCTTAACGTTTAATCTATTATTAAATATTCCTTATGGAAATCGGACTCGGAATACTTTTAGGAATCGGTCTTGCAGCGAGCTGCGGGTTCAGGGTTTTCCTGCCGATGCTTGTTACAAATATTGCATCATTGCTTGGATATTTAAAACTTGGACCGGGATTTGAGTGGATGGGAAGCTGGGTCGCTTTCGCATGTTTCACTGCAGCTTCAATTATAGAAGTCGGAGCATATTACATCCCCTGGCTGGACAATGCTCTTGATACTATTTCAGGACCTCTGGCAATGATAGCCGGGACAATTCTAACAGCTTCTTTTCTGACTGAAACAAGTCCGATAATTCAGTGGGTTCTTGGAATTATAGTCGGAGGCGGAACAGCCGGAATTGTAAAAGTCGGTGCAAGTGCTGCAAGACTGACATCGACGGCAACAACCGGTGGCGCTGCGAATGCGGTTGTTGCTACATCGGAAAATATATTATCAGTAGTCACATCAATAATGGCTTTCCTTATCCCTTTCATTACAGCTTTCATAGTAATATTAATTATAATTTACTTATTCCGGAAGTTTTCTGAATTGAGAAAATCTAAATTTCTCTTCGGTGAGAAGGAAGAGAGTGTTCCGCCAATGAACTAAGAATCCCCAGTTATTAATTATTAATTTATTAAATTATTAATTTTTAATTATCCAAAATCCTTCTGCAATAATTGATTTGCCCGAGATGATATGCCATGTGAGAGATTAGTCTTGAGAAAACAAAACCGTAAGTAACGTTGTCACCGAATTTATCGATGGGATAAATTTTATTAACGTCATTTAATGTCATCGAATCAAAAACTTTCTCGATCATTATTTTAGTTTCTTCAATACCTTTTATTAATTCTTCCCGGCTGACATTCTTATTTGAAAATTCAAGATCACGGTCTCTGACATAACCGTTATTCCCCAGTACTGCTCCGTAGAAGTGATTCAGATTCCCGCAAATGTGAAGACATAAATTACCGGGAGTGTTTGAGATAGTTCCTTCAAGCTTCCAGATGTTGTCTTCATTTTTATATAAAGAGATTTCTTCTTTTAAATCATCCAGAAAGTTGAAATAAAGCTGTTTGTAAGTATTCATTAAATAATTATGTTTTAAGTATTCTTTTTTTTTTTTAGTTTAAAATAGAATATAAAATAAAAAGATGACAGCTATAAAAATCAAAAAAAACCTTCATTCAATGATAGATAATCTTGAGGATGACAAGACCCTCAGGTTAGTGAATGAAGTGGTTTGCCAAATAATCGATGATAAAAAATTAAAATGGGATTCCTTAAGTGAAGCAGAAAAAAGATCAATAGAAACCGGATTAGAACAGCTTGAAAGAGGTGAAAAAATAGATTATGAAGATATGAAAAAGGAATTCCCTAAATGGATTGGAAAATAAATTTTTCGCCTGAAGCCAAAATAAGAGTTAAGGAAATTATTTCCTACTTATCAAAAGAATGGTCTGCAAAAACGGCACAAGACTTTACAATTATTCTAAACAATAAAGTGCAAAATATTCTATCATTCCCGAAATCATACCCATCTATTGAAGACAAACCAAATGTTCGAAGATGTGTTATTACTAACCAAGTAACTCTGTATTACAGGATTGGTCATCATGAACTTGAAGTAATTACATTATTTGATACAAGACAAGATCCGGATAAATTAATTATCTGATTCTAAAACCTCTAATTGATATTATATTAAATTATTCAACTTTAGGTAAAACTATTTAATGTATAAATCACATCATATATTTGAAGATCCACCTAACTCCAGCAATCTAAAACTATGGAGATTCATTGATTATACAAAATTTGTTTCTATGCTTCACAAAAAATCCCCCCTCTTCTTCTTAAACTAAACGCCAATTGTAACTGAATATCCTCATCCAAAAGAATTTTGAGATTCATTTAACTTTTAGTTTTCGATACTCGTTCTTTCCAATAATAAATATCAGAATTTTCTATTATATCCATATCTATTTCATATTTATGATCAAAGTAATAGGCTAATGCCGAATGAACTTCAGACGGCGACAGGTGCTGAAGAGAACTAAGAATTTCATCTACTGTCATTCCAAGTTGATAATACCCAGCAATGGATCTAATTGAAATTCTTGTTCCTTTAATGATAGGAATGCCGTTAAGGATTTTGGAATTGCGTGTAATATAAGGATACTTATTTACTTTTCTTTTAAATTTTACTTTTTCCTTTGTAATCATAAAATTTATTGATATATATATATTAATAAAACTTCGGATACTCTTTCGGATCAGCTTCATGCATTATTTCATAAACCGCCTCAAAAATATCTTCAGCATTCGGCTTTGAGAAATAATCCCCGTCAGTTCCGTAAGCCGGTCTGTGCGGCTTAGCGGAAAGGCATTTAGGCGGTGAATCCAGATACTTATATCCGCCGTCTCTGTCGATTACATTCTGCATCATGAATGCAGATGCTCCTCCCGGAACATCCTCATCGAGAAATAAAATCCTGTTTGTCTTTTTTAAAGATTCCAGTATAATTTTATTTATGTCAAAAGGAAGCAAAGTCTGTACATCTATTAATTCACAGGAAATATTTACTTCACTGAGTTTCTTCATCGCATCTTTTGCAATGTCGACACATGCTCCGTATGTAACAATCGTAATGTCACTGCCTTCGCTTAAAATTTCCGGCACACCAAGAGGAACACAGACTTCACTCAGATTTTCCGGTAACTGTTCCTTTAATCTGTATGCATTTAATCTTTCAATGATCAGCGCCGGCTCGTCTGATTTCAGAATCGTGTTATAAAATCCTGCTGCGCGTGTCATGTCTCTCGGTACACACACATGAACTCCGCGGAAAGAATTAATAACAGTTCCCATCGGTGAACCCGAATGCCAGATGCCTTCCAGTCTGTGACCGCGTGTTCTGATTATCAAAGGTGCTTTCTGTCCTCCGGCAGTTCTGTACTGAAGACAAGCAAGGTCATCACTGATTATCTGAAGTGCATAGAAAAGATAATCGAGATATTGTATTTCAACTATCGGTTTCAATCCTCTTAATGCAGCTCCGATTCCCTGTCCGATGATCGTTGCTTCACGAATGCCTGTATCGGTCAGTCTTAACTCACCGTACTTTTGCTGAAGCTTTGCCATGCCCTGATTTACATCACCGAGAAATCCGAGATCTTCACCAATTGCAAATATTCTCGGATCTCTTTCGAAAGCAATGTCAAAAAATGCATTCAGAACTTCTCTTCCGTCTAATACTTTTGAATCGGCGTTATAAACCGGCTTCACTTCCTTCACATTCATTGCGGAGTCTTTTGATTCACTGTATAAATGAGATCCGTATCTTCTGTCATTTTCCTTCTTAAAGTTATTCTTCCATTCAATTAGTTTTCTTCTTGAATCTGAATTTTCACCTGCGGAAATTCTAAGTACATCGTTTACTGCTTCTGATATAACTTTCCTGTTATTGTCGAGAGACTTCTTAAGCGCTTCACTGACTGAAATTATTTCATCCGCCTTTCTGCCTGATTTGGCAATACCTTCGAACAAACTTCTGACTTCTTCATTTTCTTTATTTATCGGTTTAATATAATCCTGCCATGCTTCAAGCTGCATTTTCTTTACATAATCTTTTGCATTCTTCTCAATCTCATCAAGTTCTTCTTCCGTTGCAATTGCATTTGCAACCATCCAGATTCTCATCTGACGAATGCAGCAATATTCCTTTTCCCATTCGAGCCTTTCCTTGGTCTTATATCTTTCATGCGAACCCGAAGTCGAATGTCCGAGAGGCTGCGTAACTTCCTGTATGTCAAAAATTGCAGGTATGTGATTTTCTCTGACATCCTTTATTCCTTCTTCATACATGGCAATCAGTCCCTGATAATCCCAGCCCTTGGCAGAATGAATTCTGAATCCCTGCCTGAATTTTTCATCATATTCAAAACCCACAAGCACATTTGAAATGCTTTCTTTAGCTATCTGATACTTACTCGGAACGGAAATTCCGAAGCCGTTATCCCAGATTGAAACTGCCATAGGAATCCTCAGCACTGCTGCTGCATTAAGAGCTTCAAAGAACATTCCCTCGGCGCAGCTTGCATTGCCGATAGTCCCGAATGCAACTTCATTTCCATTGTTTGAAAAATTTGTCATACCGTGAAGCTGCTCATTTTCTCTGTAAAGTTTGGACGCATATGCAAGCCCCACAAGTCTTATCATCTGGCTTGCAGTAGGAGAGATGTCTGCAGAAGTATTTTTCATTGACATAAGATTCTTCCAGTTGCCGTCATCATCTAATAAACGGTTGGCAAAATGCCCGTTCATCGAACGGCCACCAGAGGCCGGTTCTAACTCTATGTTTGTATCAGCATATAATTGTGCAAAAAATTCCTTGACAGTCGATATGCCTGCTGCAAATGCAAAAGTCTGATCTCTGTAGTAACCTGAACGAAAATCGCCGTTCTGAAAAACTTTTGACATAGCTATCTGAGCTACTTCCTTTCCGTCTCCGAAAATTCCGAACTTTGCCTTTCCGGTCAGAACTTCCTTGCGTCCAAGAATGCTTGCCTGCCTGCTTTCGTTTGCAAGTTTATAATCAGCAAGCACTTCTTTTTTATATTCTTCAAATGTAGTTTTGCCGTTTAGTGATATCTTAGACTGTTTTTTTGTTTGCGGCATTATTTAGTTATATGATTTTTTCAATTTACTTAATATTGAGTAAAGGAAAAATATAAAATGTAAGGTTTCCATTAATTATCATTAATTACTATTTATTATTAATTACATTAATTAACACTGTTCCCTTTTTTTCAAAATAATTTATTTTTTGAAATAATTTTTAAATACAAAATTAAAAAATACGATGTCATTTTACCTGGTGGAAAAACAACAGTACAACCTTTAAATAACCGGCTAATTAAGTATCGGAGACTCCTACCTCTTTAGCAATGTCTCTGACGCATCATCTTAAATCCTTTGGGGCTAGGAAAAGCACGGAGAATCCGTTTCAGATTTCCGGGGAGTGACAAAGCCAAATCTGTTTTAAGATTATGTCCCTGGGTTAAATTTTGGATTTGTATTTTGAAGCGAGAAAGACTTGTGCTATTCCAGCTGAAACTATGAACACGGACAGGACTACTGTCAATTCTTCTGTCAGTAAATCCGCTTGGATCATAATAACCCCTCCACTTGATTGTGTCAGGTTAGCTTATAAATAAATTCTTCTACCTCTGCCTGTCTTGCATTGGCAAAACCCTTGTCTTTACCAATTTTCACAAAACCATTTTTCTCCAATACTTTTTGTGAACCATAATTGTCAAAAGCAACGCGTGCAAAAATAGGTCTTGTCTTTTCAATGGTCAGAAAGCTCTCCAATGCATTAGTAGCAATTCCCTTTCCCCAATATTTTTTATCTATCCAGTAAGTAATTTCTGCTTTGCCCTCCATTATAAATTTCGCGATGCTCCCTGCTATAATATCGTCAACTAATATTGTCATGTTATTCACAGTCGGGTCGTTTAGCAGCTTTGTATATTTATTCATGTATGCTGATTTATCTTGCGGATCTTTTGATGTGAAAGCAGCAAGATAGTTTGCTTGTTCATCAAGCTGAAATTGAAAAAGGAACTCTAAATCATCAATCACGGTGTGGTGTAATGTAATTTTATTATTTTTTGTCATTGCATCGTTTAAGCTTTTATTTTTGTCTTTCATTTCCCGGACTCTCCCAAAATTCCTCAATAGAGGCACATGTATTCACAAATTAATGAAGTGATCAGCCATTTTCAAACCATCTCGCTTTTCTAACACTCTTGGCCACTCTTGGCACACTTTGCTCCTTAGGAACTTGTCATAAGTAATTTCTCTCGTCCTTTTTTAGTGTTACCGAGCAAAGAGGGTAAAAAAATGAAAATGATGTTTTCCACAAATCAAGTTTTATGTCTTGAAAATTAAAGGCAATGTATTTGATTTTTTTACAAATAATTGAACTTCTATCTAATTGCAGCTTTGTTTTCATTTCAAAAAAGAGGTACTTGCTGTCCACAAACTTGAAATAAAATCTTTGTAAAAATAATTAAGATTGATTAATTTTCATAAAACATTATAATGAAAAAAGTTTTACTCGCATTGCTATTAATTTTCAATTCAGCCATGGCGCAATATGATCTGCAGTGGTATTCAATCTATGACAATCCTCATCCGAGTTATAATGATTACGCGGTTGATCTTGTTGAAGATATATCCGGAAACATATATGTCACCGGAACAAGTTTTCAAATAGATCTGGATGACTGGAGATATGATTTTGCGACCATTAAATATAATTCCAATGGTGACAGCTTGTGGGTCCGTAGGTATGATTCTTCAATTGGAAATGAAAGCGAAGATCAAGCAGTTGCAATTGGAATTGACAAACACAATAACATTTATGTATCGGGTAATAGCTGGTCACCTCGTCTAAGGGTAACTATCATAAAATATGATGTGAACGGAAATGAATTATGGATCAGAATTTATTCCGATTCATTATTGAGCCAGAGGATAATGGTAAATGACATGGAAATAGATAATGAAGGGAATGTTTTTTTAGTTTGCTCGGATTATGTTAATCCTAAAGGTTCGGAGATAGTTAAGTATAATTCAAATGGAGAAATTGAATGGATTGGGAAATATCTCAGAGGACCTAATGATGTTAACGGTTTAATTTCGATGGATATCGATAATCTTGGCAATATATATGCAGCCGGTTATGCAAAAGATTCGGGTTCTGCTTCTTCTGACTTTCTAACCGTAAAGTTTAATCAGCAGGGTGTTCTTCAATGGAGTACAATAACAGACCAAACGGCAGGAGACAGGGCTCACGATGTAAAAGCCGATAATTCCGGAAATGTCTTTGCTGCAGGCTACAGCAAAAATCAGAACAATCTGTATGATTTTAAAATATTGAAATTTAATTCATACGGAGAAAAGCAATGGGTCTCATCTTATGCAGGAAGATCTGAAATTGATTTGTTTGGTGATTATGAAAGAAAGAAGATGATTGAAACAGATAATAACGGAAACATTTACACGGATTTTATTTCATATTCATCAGGTAATAATGATATTGCAACTGCGAAATTTAATTCCTCGGGAGATCTAGTATGGGTTAACTTGTATGACATTGGGGGAACTGACATTACTTCAGATATAAAAATTGATAATTCAAATAATATTTTTGTAACCGGATTTTATCAATATGCATTATCGCCAAATTCTTTTGCGATCTTAAAGTATGACTCATCGGGTAATTTACAGAAAGTTATTAAAAATGGAAATCAATTCGCAAATGTCTTTTCGCCAGTTGCAATGACAGTTAACAAAAACGGAGACATTACAGCGACAGGCTCTTGTTTGCAGAGCGGGAATCCTTATGCAACAGATTATTTTACAGTAAGATATTCATCTTCAATCGGAATAAATGAAATTTCGAATGCCACTCCTTCAAATTATAAACTTTATCAGAATTATCCCAATCCGTTCAATCCGGTTACAATTATCAATTACGAATTACGAATTACGGGTTTAGTTCAAATACAAGTATTTGATGTTCTGGGGAATGAGGTATTTTCGCTTGTAAATAAAAATCAGAAAGCAGGAAGCTATCAGGTTGAATTTAACGGGAGCAGTTTATCAAGCGGAGTTTATTTCTATAAGCTTCAAGCAGGTAAATATTCGGATACAAGGAGAATGATTCTTTTAAAGTAAAAATTTAATCTTGTCATTCTACAACTCATAAAAACGTTGCTTTTTTAGCAAACTTTTGGACCATATATTTTTAACACAGAGACACAGAGGCACAGAGGAATCGAATTATTCCTTTATGTTTTTCTCTGTGTCTCTGTGACTCTGTGTTAAAATTCATTAAAATTTGATTGTAGCCTAAGGCTATGATGTGTACTTAGTGGTAAAATATAGTTTAAGACTTAACTAATTTTATTTATTGAA
>CAYNTN010000151.1:0-10719 GCA_964399995.1 uncultured Ignavibacteriaceae bacterium | reverse complement strand
CATCCATTCTCTTGACATCATCACTGATCATTTGAAGAAGCACGTTTTCAAAATGTCCGGAGATCTCTTTCACATGCTCCTGCTTTAGCAACTTTTTATTATAATTAAAATCAACATTGATTTCTTTTGCGCAGCTTACTATAATCGTTAAAGGATAATTAGTCTGTTCATGCATTTTAATATTTTCAACCTGTAAACTCCACTGTTTTGTTTTTATGACGTCGTTGACAGGATAATTTTCAAATATTAATATGCTGTCAAATAAATCGCCAGTAACTCCTGTCCATCGCTGGATTTCATGCAATGGTGTGTATTGATACTGACCGGAGGAAGCCTGTTTATTCAATAAGTCCTTTAGCCATAGGACTAATCCTATTTCTTTCTGTATGCTTGAATGAAATGGCAGAGTATTTATATACAAACCTACCCGCTGCTCCACTGCCGGGAGTTCTCCCGGTCTGCCCGATACAATGATCCCGTAAACTATGTCATTACTTCCGGTATAGCGGTGTAAAAGATAAGCCCAAACTCCCTGCATCAATGAATTTACTGTTAAATGATGCCTTTGAGCAAATAGCTCGGCTTTGGTTGTCGTTTCCGCATCCAGTTTTAAGATAAATGATTCATACTCACCCGCTCCTTTGGTGCGCAGACTTGATGATTCTATGAAAGGCAGTAAAGTGTTTTGATCAGTACCCAGCATATAATCCTTCCAGTACTTTTCCTGCTCATCTTTATCTTTGTTTTCAATATAACGGATATAATCTTCATACCTGTCTTCTGCAGCACAAGGTATTTCATTGCCCGATACCAGCAATTCATAAGTATTCAAAAACTCCTCCATCAATATCGGCATTGACCAACCATCTAATAGTATATGATGTGACGTCCAAAGCATTCTGTAACGATCTTCACTTAACCTTATTAGTCCGATACGCATTAGTGGCGCTGTTTTGACATCAAAACCTTTAATGCGATCTGATTCTTCAAAATCCTTCAATGCTATTGACTGAGCATCGGAATCCAAATTGCGATAGTCCAGTACAGTAACCGGAAGCTCAACACTTTTGTAAACACACTGAACCGGTACACTGAAATCTTCATAATGAAAACTGCTCTTCAAAATGCTGTGACGTTTTAATAACTGATCCCAGCTCTTACTGATGATTTCAAGATCAGGGTTTATAAGATCACATCCCAGCTGTTCTGTATATGTACCGGCTCCGGAATTATACAGTGAATGAAACAACATACCCTGCTGCAA
Source organism: uncultured Ignavibacteriaceae bacterium (assembly GCA_964399995.1). GTDB lineage: Bacteria > Bacteroidota > Ignavibacteria > Tepidaquicellales > Tepidaquicellaceae > JAGPCH01. The sequence continues at coordinate 9,455 of CAYNTN010000151.1, read as the reverse complement.
TCCGCTTAAACGGTATAATCCGTCAAGCGATTGCCTTCTCGGAATGCCCCTGTAAGGTTCTTCTAAAAATTTATCAAGTTCCTCGTAACTGATTTCCAAACCCAGTCCGTAATCAGAGGGAGTATATATTGAACCCGTTTTCAGCTGCTCGATGCAATGTGATATGAGAGAATCAAGATTAGTTTTATATTTTTCTGCCAGCCGGTTTATTGTATCCATTTCATAATTCAGCCTGCTGTAGCTCCAGTTTAATATAAGCTCTCCCCCTTTTACCATTCCGTTTACTGAAAGATTATAATTCAGACTATGCTCCTCACTTGAATTTGAACCGCTTGATTCTCCCGCAGCGGAAAGCCATTTACCGCTGCTGACTACATTATCAATCTGACCTAAATAATTGAACACTATATCCCAGCAAACTTTACCCGATAATTTTTCATTTTTATTGATGTATTTCAGAACCCCATATCCAAGCCCTTTATCAGGAATCCTGCGTAATTGTTCCTTCACCGCTTTAATCGCATCCGGTATTTTCATATTCTGAGCCAACTCAAGCATAACAGGATACAGACTTGTAAACCAGCCTGCTGTTCTGCTTACATCTGTTCCGTCGGATATACTCTCACGTCCGTGCCCTTCAAGTCCTATGATTACTTTTCCTTCCTCCCCCCATTCGCAAAGAGTTTGTGCAAGAGCACAGAGCAGCAAGTCATTGATCTCGGTATGATATGCTTTTGAAATTTCATATAAAAGAAAATTTGTCTTAACCGCATCAAGACGAATTGAGAAGGTCTCCAAGTCTTTTACTTTCACTATACCTGAATATGCTTTATCCGCCGGGAGTGGTTTATAACTGTGTGTTACTTTTTCCCAATAGGGGATTTGTGACAATAATTTTTTGCTCTGACTATACTGTTCCAATGCCTCATACCACTGACGGTAAGAACTGCCCTTACAGCCAAGCTCTGCTTTTCCCTCTTTCAGAAGACCGGTTAGGAGTAAATCAAGGTCATCTAACAGTATACGCCATGATACACCGTCAACACACAGATGGTGAATCACTAATAAAATGCGGTTATGTGTTTCGAATTCAGGAGTTTGAATAAATACAAATCTTACAACTTCCCCCTTTTCCAAATCAAGGCTCTGCTGAAAGTAATCCGCCTGTTTTCTGATGAGTTTACCGAGAGAATTTTTTTTAACCGACATTAGATCAAGTATTTCCAATTCTCCTTTATTTGTCCCGTATAACTGATACCACTGACCCTCTTGATTTTCATATCTGAAACGCAATGCATCATGATGAGATATTAATTGTTCAGCAGCTTTTTTTAAAACCTCAGGTGTTACGGATTTATCTATTGATAGTAAAATGCTCTGGTTAAAATAAGAAATATCAGCTTCAGCTTTTTCAAAATATTCCTGCTGTATCGGCAGTAATCCGCTTCGTCCCGTTAACAAGCCCTGCTCTCCCTTTGCCTCAACCGCAGTACGTTTGGAAAGGGTTTCACATATTTTTTCTATAGTCTGATAAAAGAAAATATCTTTCGGTTTCAACTCATAACCTAACCGTTTTGCCCTGCTCATAACCTGTATGGAAATTATTGAATCTCCTCCAAGTTCAAAAAAATTGTCATTAATCCCGACACGATCAGCATGAAGAAGCTCCTTCCAGATTGATACTAAGTTTTCTTCCATCTCATTTCGCGGTGCTGCATATTCATTGCTTATCAGCTCGCTTGCATCGGGATCAGGCAATGCATTTCTGTCAATCTTTCCATTTTGTGATAACGGCAATCTTTCCAGCTCCACCCATATCAAAGGTATCATATACTCAGGTAACACACTCCTCAGATAATTTACAATCTTTTTCCTGTCAAAAAATCCTTCCGGCACTGCATAGCCTACAAGTCTCCTGACACCATCTTTATTTTCTCTTGCAAGCACTGCTGCTTGTCTGAGCAGCCCGCTATACTGCAGCACACTCTCTATTTCTCCCAATTCAATCCGGTAACCCCGGATTTTCACCTGATCGTCTTTCCTTCCTAAAAATTCTATATTACCATCCGGAAGCCAGCGTGCTAAATCTCCTGTCTTGTACATCCTTAATCCCTCTTTTTGACTGAATGGGTTTTTTACAAACTTCTCTGCTGTCAAATCAGGAGAGTTCAAATATCCCCTCGCTAAACAATCTCCTGCTATACAAAGCTCACCTTCGACTCCAATCGGTAAAATTGCTCCATTCCTGTCAAGAATATAAACTTGAATATTCGCAAGCGGTTTACCTATGGGAAGTGAATTTGCTTTTTCCGAAAAATAATTCCGATCCAAATACTCAATCGCTGTGACCGTAGTTTCAGTCGGACCATATTCATTATAAAATGCTGTTTTATTTTTCCAATTCTCCGATAGTTCTTTTTTACAAACATCGCCGCCTGCAATCACTCTGTTTAAATATTTATAATTATCAGGATTCAGATTTTCAAGAAATGAAGGAGTGGCGTGAAGATGGCTTATCTTTTTTTCATTTAATAAATTTTCGAAATGTTCTGAATTTAATTGTAAACCTTCAGGAAATAAAATCAGTGAAGCTCCGTTAAAAAGTGCTAAGAATATTTGCTCTACCGATGCGTCAAAACTGTAACTGGAAAACTGTAAAATTCTTTCATCACTTGTGATGTTGAAATATAAACTTTGAGCAATTATCAGATTCACAACGGAACCATGCTCAATCATTACGCCCTTTGGTTTACCGGTTGAGCCTGAAGTATAAATCACATAAGCAAGATTATCCGCTGCTACGGAAAATTTCGGATTGGTTTTAACCTGCTCACTTATTAACTGCCTTTCTTTATCCAACAACACAATATCAAACTCTCCCGAAGCCGGCAGCTTTAATAAACATTTTTCGCTGCTTACAATTACCGAACCGCCTGTGTCACCAAGGATATAAAGTATTCTCTCTTCAGGAAGTTCAGGATCTATAGGAACATAAGCTCCTCCGGCTTTTAAAATTCCCAGTATTCCGATTATCATATCCGGACCCCGCTCTATGCAGATAGGGACTAAAGTATCCCGTTTCACTCCTTTACCTTGCAAATGGTGAGCCACCTGGTTAGAACGTTCGTTCAATAATTTGTAAGTCAGCTCATGATCTTCAAATACTATTGCAATATTATCAGGCGTCTTTTCTGCCTGTTCCTCAAACAAAACTTTGACACTTTTACTCTTTGGATAATCCGCAGCAGTATTGTTGAATTCAGTAAGTAGCTGATTTTTCTCGGCTTTTGTTAACAATTCTATTTCACTCAGACGGCAACCGGTATTTGTAATTACCTGCATCAATACGTTCTTAAAATGATTGCTGATCATTACCGCAAACTCACTATTCAACACTCCAGTATTATAACTGAAGATAATATTTATTTCATCTGAAATGCCTGCTGTTACAGTTAATGGATAATTAGTCTGCTCGTGCATCTGCATGTTATCAACCTTTAAGCTCCATTGTCCGGATTTAATGATATCGCTGACAGGATAATTCTCAAATACCAAAAGCGTGTCAAACAAATCTCCGCTTATACCGGACCATCTTTGTATATCCTTTAAAGGAGTATATTGGTACTGAGCGGAAGAACCCTGGCTGCTTTGCAAATCCTGTAACCAATGCACTATACCTTGTTCCTCGCACATAACAGTACGAAGCGGAAGGGTATTAATAAACATTCCGACCCTGTGTTCCATTCCCGGAAGATCTTCAGGACGTCCGGAAACTATTATTCCGAAAACCACGTCATCATTTCCGGTGTACTTGTGTAAAATATATGACCAAACTCCCTGAATTATTGTATTTATAGTAACGTGATGTTTTTTTGCAAAAAGTTCTGTCTGAGATTTTATTTCTTCATCTAATTTTAACAGCACTTTTTCATAAACTCCCGCCCCTTTGTTTCTTTGAGCAGTTGATTCTATAAAAGGCAGCAGTGTGCTTTGGTTTACACCCTGCATATAATTGCTCCAGAATTTTTTTTGCTGATCCTTGTCAATACGTGTTATGTAATCTATGTAATCTTCATACCGGTCTTCTTCAGCATCCGGAATTTGATTTCCGGCTGAGAGCTGATCGTAGGCATTTAAAAACTCTTCCATTAAAATGGATAAAGACCAGCCATCAAATAAAATATGATGAGATGTCCATATCATTCGGTAACATTCTTCACTTAAACGGATCAATGCTATTCGCATCAGAGGAACCGAGTTAAAATCAAAGCCTCTTTTCCTGTCTGCCTCTTCAAATTCCTTTATAGCTGATGACTGATCCTCCAATTCCATATCACTGAAATCCAATATCGTTACCGGCAAATCCACCTCACGGTAAACACACTGAACCGGAATGTTGAACACATCATAATAAAAACCGCTTCGCAGAATACTATGACGGTTTAATACATGTTTCCAGCTTTTGCTTATTATCTCAAGATCCGGCTCATTCAAAACACAACTCAGTTGCTCTATATATGCGCGGGCTTCCGAATCATAAAGCGCGTGGAACAGCATCCCCTCCTGCAATCCGCTTAAACGGCATAATCCTGTTATTGACTCTCTTCTTGCAATACCATTGAAAGGTTCTTCAAGAAACCTGTCAAGTTCCTTATAACTGATTTCAGGACTCACGCCATAATCCGACGGAGTATAGACTGAATGGTATTTTTGCTGTTCAAGACAATGGTTTATCAAAGATTCAAGTATCGACTGATATGTTTCCGCCAGCCTTTCTACAGTTTCTTTTTTATAATGACGAGTGCTGTAATCCCAATTTAGCAACAGCACACCCTGATGAATCATCCCGTTTACCGAAAGCTTTTCCCTGATTACATGATTTTCACTGATACTTTCTCCTTTTGGCTCATCTGCCCCTGATAGCCAGTTGCCGATACTCACAACATTATCCAGCTGTCCCAGATAATTGAATACTATGTCAAAGCATGCTGGACCGGAGAATTTCTCATCTCCCCTAAAATATTTGAACACACCGTAACCCAGCCCTTTATCCGGTATGGAGCGCAATTGCTCCTTTATACCTTTTATAGCATCAGATAGATCTCCGCCCGAATCTAACTTAAGCAGTACCGGAAAGAGACTCGTAAACCAGCCTGTTGTTCTGCTTGTATCTATATCTTCAGATATGCTTTCCCGTCCGTGACCTTCCATGCCAATGCTTACCGATTCTCTTGATCCCCATTGACAAAGTGTCAAAGCCAGTGCGCAAAGCAGGATATCATTTATCTCCGTATGATAAATTCTCGGCACTATCTGCAATAATATCTGAGTCTGAACCGGATCTAATCGCATCGTCTGTGTCCCCATATCATTTATTCTGAGTTCACCGGTGTAAATCTTATCAACAGGTAAAGGTTCATAGTTGTTTATTGCTTCTTCCCAGTATTGCCTTTGAGATAATAACCTGTCACTCCGGCTATAATTTTCCAGTGCTTCATACCATTGACGATAAGAACTGCTCTTTTGCCCGGGTACAGGTTTTACCCCCTTTTGAAGCTCGGTCAATAACATCTCCAGATCATCTAATAATATCCGCCATGATACTCCGTCCACAGCCAGATGATGAATCACTATTAATATCCGGTTATGTATTTCATACCCTGGAGTTATAAATAAAACAAATCTTGCAATCTCACCGGTTTGCAGATTCAAACTACGCTGATAATTATCTGACTGTTCATTAATCACAGCGTTAAGTGATTCTTTTGGGGTAAATTTTAAATCAACAATATTCAATTCTCCTTTTTGAGCACCGTACTCCTGCTGCCACAGTCCGTCAATTGTATTATATCTGAACCGCAATGAATCATGCTGAAAAGTTAATTGTTCAACTGCCCTGCTCAACATTTCTTTTGTAACAGACTTTTTTACAGCTAATATTTTACTCTGATTAAAATGCGATACATTATCTCCGGCTTTTTCAAAATACCATTGCTGTATTGGAAGCATTCCGCATCGACCTGTTAAGAGACCTTGTTCTCCCGATATTACGGCATCTGATCGTTGTGTTATAGCTTCCGATATATTGGCAATTGTCTGATGTATCAGAATATCCTTTGGCTTTAATTCAATGCCATAACGCCGTGCCCGGCTCATAACCTGAATCGTTATGATAGAATCTCCGCCAAGCTCAAAGAAATTGTCATGAATACCTACACGATCTGCACGCAGTAAATCTTTCCAGATTTCTGCAAGCTTTGCTTCCAGATCATTTCTCGGTGCTACGTATTCATTGCTGATGTGCTCACTTGCATCCGGGTCAGGTAATGCTTTCCTGTCTACTTTACCGTTTTGAGTTAACGGCAGACTCTCCATCTCAACCCATAATGCCGGGATCATGTATTCGGGGAGCTTATGTCTGAGATATGAAATTATTTTTTCTTTTTCAAAATCACCTGCGGGCACTATATAACCTACGAGTCTCTTATTTCCATCTGCATTCTCATTTGCCAGCACTACTGCATGTTGCACAGACTCACATTCTCCAAGTATACTTTCTATCTCACCAAGTTCGATTCTATAGCCGCGTATCTTTACCTGTTCATCCATCCTTCCAAGATACTCTATGTTACCGTCAGGCAGCCAGCGTCCTAAATCGCCTGTTCTGTATAATTTTACCTGAGCATGATTTTTAGTGCTAAAAGGATTTTTTATAAATTTTTCCTTCGTTAATTCGGGGAGATTTAAATATCCCCTTGATAAACTTGCCCCTCCTATGAGTATCTCACCCGCTACACCAATCGGGATAACACAATTATTTTTATTTAATATATACACAGCTGTATTTGAAACGGGTTTTCCGATTGGCGGTATTAAATATAAATCTTTTCCCGGCACCTCATAATAACTGGCGACAACTGTATTCTCTGTTGGTCCGTAATTGTTTACAAGCTTATATGTTTCATCTTCCATTTCAATATGCGGCAATTTGTCTCCCCCTGCGAGTAAATATTGCAGTGATTTTAATGTGTGACGTGATGAATTTACAAATTCCTGTACAAGGGCTGTAGGCATGAAACAATGAGTAATTTCTTTTAAGTTGAACAAAGATAATAATGCAGATGATGACAGACGTGTCTCATCATTAACAACTGTAATTGAAGCACCAGCAGATAAATAAGGCCAGACTTCCCAGCCAAATGCATCAAAACCAACTCCCGCCATTGCCGTAGCCCGGCTTTTTTCTGATACATGGTAAGCATGATTATGCCACATAATTAAATTTAACAAATTGGCATGCTCGATCATGACTCCTTTCGGTCTGCCGGTTGAACCGGACGTATAGATCACATATGCAAGATGATGTAATTCAACTCCGCTCTTCAAATTTCCCGTTGGCTGCTTGCCAATCTCTGACTTGTCTTTATCAATGTTATCAATTTCTATAACGCTGATATTTTCCTTCCCTTGTAATCTTAAACCGATCTCCTTGTTTGTCACAACTATTGAAGATCCGATATCCTCAAGCATGTAACTTATCCGGTCCCCGGGATAATCCGGATCAATGGGTACATATGCTCCGCCGGCTTTTAGTATACCCAGCATCCCGATTATCACTTCCATACTCCGCTCCATACAGATCGGTACAAGCGTCTCTGCTTTTACACCCTTACTCCGCAAATAATAACCCAACTGATTCGAACGATTATTAAGTTCTTTATATGTAAGCTTTTCCAGTCCGGATTCTAATGCTATTGCTCCGGGAGTTTTTACCGCATACTCTTCAAACAATTGTGTTACAGTTTTATCCTTTGTATATTCTCTCGTAGTATCAGTAAACTTCACCAGCAGCTGATCAAGTTCTTGAGCCGGAATAATATTGTCGGTATTGATTGTGTCTTCATAATTTTCCAGATAACATTTAATTACTTTTTCAAAATAAACTGACAAATCCTCCAGACTCTTTCCGGATTTCAGATTTTTCCTGAGTGTAAAATCTATCCTTAATACATCTCCGGTTACATTTGCAGAGCAATTTAAATAAGTATTGGTTAATTCATATCCTAAGGACTCTTTCTTTGTCTTTTCATCTTTAATAATTTCACCCTGATTAAATTCCGAAAGTCCTTTTTTCAGACTGTCATAAATGTGAAAGTTTATAAAGCTAAACAATACATCGAAGAAGGGATTCTCATTTTGCGCTTTTTCTCCCGTTGCTTTCACTATGTCAAACAATGTTGTTCTGTCCCTCTTCGTCAGATCTCTGACTTTACTCTCTATATATTCAAAGAAAGATTTCCATGTAAGAGGATTTTGCTCAGGGTTGAACCTGAATGGAATTGTATTTAAAAAACAACCAAGCACTTTATCACCGTCTTCTTTGAGCGGTCTGTTGTTTGTCACAAGCCCAATGGTCAAATCGTTCTCATAGGTCAGCATTCCAAGTGAATAAAGATAAGCGCCAAATAACAATCCTTTAAGAGATAAACCGTCCTGTTTAGTTTTCTTATTTAAAATTTCTAAAAAGTCTTCACTGTATACTTTATTCAATCTCTGAATAACGGGCTCCTGTGAAAAAATATCCAACCGTTTATAACCTGACATTTCATTTAGCCAGAATTCCTTATTTAGTTCATTCTTTTTTTCTGCAATATTTTCCAGTACAAAATCCCTGTATGTACAGTTTAAAGCCGGCAAGTTTTCCTTTTCGGATGATGTTAAGAGATTTAAATAAACATTATTCAGCTCGGTGCTGAAAGAAGCTACACTCCATCCGTCTAAAATTGCATGGTGACACTGGAATACAAAGATAGTATCACTCTTTAAATAAATCAAAGTGGCTCGCCATAACGGAGCTTTGTTAATTTCAAATGGACTGGTACGCTCTTCCTTTAAATATTTCCTGACAAATCTGTCGGCTTCTTCCTCCGTTGCATCCGGCAATTCATTTTGATTCACTTTAATAGGAATTGTTTTATAAACTATTTGAATCCCTTCAGTGTGAACGTCCAGATTGAAGGCTGTCCTCAATATGCTGTGTTTCCTAACCATCAATTCAAATGCCTCTTCGAAAATTTTATGATCTATTTTCACCGAAAGCTTGTAAACCATCTGATCATGATACAGCGCCTGCTCAGGATCAATCAATGACGCAGATACCATACCGCTCTGTATATCACTCATCGGATATATGTCTTCTATATTATCGGTTTCTTCCAGCAATGGAAGTACTGTGTTCCTTGTTTGCTCAATCTCTCTTTCTGCTGAAACTAAATTTTCGTCAGAACCGGCTTCGGGTGAAGAACTTCCTTTAATCAGATTAAGTAATTCTGATAACGTCCCCGTGTTGTATAAATCAAAGACTTTTATTTCCCTGCCGAATGCTTTCCGTATTTTGTAAACCAGCCTTATTACTTTTATTGAATCCCCCCCAAGTTCAAAAAAATTGTCGTTTA
>CAYNTN010000150.1:8119-11026 GCA_964399995.1 uncultured Ignavibacteriaceae bacterium | reverse complement strand
TATGTAATTCAACTGTGACTGTATCAGGCACCATAGTAATGTCATTATAAAATCCCTGTATCAATGATGTTAGTGTAAGGATACCTGGTATTCCAAGAATGGGATTTGTTAAATAATTGAAATGTTTTGATGAATCAGTAATTTCTGTAATTAAATTCGATACATATGCAGCTATAACTGTCGGATAGGGAGTGACAGTGAAACAGTAATTAAAATCAGCCGGGAAAGCAGGAAATAGGACACTATTTACCAATTTTAGTCTTCCTACTCTTGTCCCAGGAAATAAGGGTGAGATATCAGAACATAATTCATCCCCAACAGACAAAACAGCAGCAATTTTAATGACCCCTTCCGTTTCTGTATTAAAAGTCGTATTGATTTGACCTAAATTCAATTGACTGGATGATGGCACCCATGAAACTGTTAATGTTCCTCCATTCAGAATTGCACTATTATATGCAAAGCTCATCTGGCATCCACCCAATTTAAAAGATGTCGTCCCAGTTCTTAAAAGATAAATATCAAATTGATATTCAGTATTAGATATCTTTTCATCGTTCATTAGCAACATCTGATAAGAAGGGTTTTGAGAATAAACATCAGGAACAAATAAAATCCCTCCAAGAAATAAGAACATTGACGAAAGCAGATATTTGTATTTCATATATTTTATCCCTCAACTATTTGCTTAATAAATTAAGGAACCTCTTTTCTAATAAGGACGCTTTTTTTGAATAAAGCGATCCTTATAATATTCAACAATTGCTTCATCCACACTATCTACAAAATCATCATTTGTTAAATCCGTATCATTGTAACCGGCAACCGCATTTACAGCGTCATTATATACAGGCATCACATCCCTAAAATCAATTAAACCATCATGGTTTACATCGCCGTTGTAAAGACACCATTTCCATCCGAGTATTCCATCTATATTTACGAGGTTATTTCCAAAAGCTTGAGATTGAGATATTGTAAAATCATAGGTAAGAAGCCCCGCTAAAAACTTCTGACTAGTTGAACTCCATGTTTCAAGAGCATTTCTATGCTTAAGTACGATATAATAGGGAATCCCGTTTTCAGCAAGATTAAAATTGAAACTGCCTAATCCGTAATTGTTTAAGATACCAGTCGTGGATTCAACAAAGGCATAATCAATGGCATTATGTAATTCGACCTCGACCACATCCGAAATATTACTGCCACCATATGCATAAAACCCACCAATGATTGCAGTAAGATTTAACGTGACAGCTTTTACAGAGGCGGGGTTTTGTACATCTGAGATGTTTTTATTGTTGACAACACCGACAGAATCGTGCATATTATTTGCCAAGGTGGACATCTGAGCATTTAATTCAAGAGAATTGACAAACAGAATTGTTTGAATCAGAAAGAATGTTCGTAATAAAGTTTTCATCTTTATACCTCAATGCAATATTGAATAAAAGATTATATGACTTTCCTCTTATTAATTAAACATAGATAAAATCTAAACCAACAACAAAGGAATATTTACAATTATTAAGTGAAATAATGCAAGGTTCCATTCAAATTGTATCTTCAAAAGGTGTTTTTGTTTGAATATTAAACCCAGAAGGGACCGCCAAAGTAGAATAAATCTGATTTTTACACTAGTGCGATTAAAACCTATGCTGTCAGTGTCATTTCTTTTTCCAACAGCCGAAGTTCCCTCTAATGATTGCTAACTAAATCCAAATTTTAATTTTCTAATTCGATTGTAGTTTTATTTTATTCATTTTTTTATTGAAGATTCTTCTTTGATGGACAAGAAACCCCTATGCCTAAATTATTATTATTGTGTACTATGCTTACATCACTTCCATCTACAAATTCGTCTCCATTCAAATCTGTCGCTTCGTAACCCGATAAACCTAGTTCTGATGCATTAAAACTTTCTGCTACATCTGAACCGTCTATAAAAGCATCTTGATTTACATCCCCGCTGTATATGCACCATTTCGTCCCCTTCTGAACCATATTATTTCCAAAAGCTTGTGCAGCTGCTGTTGTAAAGTTATAATTTAATGTACCGCCGCTAAAAGATTGACCATTGCCGCTCCATGTTTCTAAAGCGTTACGGTGTTTCACAACCAAATAATACAACTCGGATTCAATTGGATTAAGAAAATTTGCCGTTCCCACACCACTATTGTTCACAACCATTTTCTGAAACTCAACTATTGTAAAAGGAGACGTGGCAGTTCTCAATTCTACAGTTAAAGTATCCGATACCATTATGGAACTATTATACATTCCTTCGATCAAAGCAGTAAGATTCAGCGTCATCGGAATTCCCCATCGCGATTCATAAGCCCCAAGGTCAGGCGCCGAACCATTGTAAGAAATTCCAACATTTGTCCCTGCATTAACTAAATCGCTCGATTGAGCCAATCTAAAAAAATTGCTTTGTAGTAATCTGCCGGTTGAATCACGAGGCGCCGTAACACCACTAGTGTCAACGCTTAAGAAATCAGAATTAGATACTGTAAATCCCTGCCAGCTGTTTGTTTCTTGAGTGGCATTCAATATAGAGTTGGCTTCACCAGGTAGATAAGAAATGCAGTTTTTAATTGTATGCGTTCCTATCGTTAATGGGTTATTATTAAACCAATAATTTGCTTTTTTATTTCTGAACGAAGTGCAATTATAGAGTGTTTGTCCTGCAAGATTATTATTCTCATCAAAACCTCTGCCTGTATTTCCTGCATTATCGAATGAAATACAATTTTTCACCGTGTTTGGTGTAGCTACATTATTTCCACCCAATTTAAATCCGTTTCCATTTCCGTTGACTTGTCCTGTAAACCATATATCAACTCCATTTCGGAAAGCCATACAGCTGTCAATTGTAACTGAAGCAATGCACATCCAAAGATCCCA
>CAYNTN010000150.1:6827-8019 GCA_964399995.1 uncultured Ignavibacteriaceae bacterium | reverse complement strand
TTTTGGTTAAACTAATCTTAGCAGAGGATAGATGTGTACCTGCACGAAGATAAATCGTTCCTATGTTTGAACTAAGCGTATTTAGCCCTTTTAGAATAGTTCGAAATGGTTGAGCTATCGTTCCAGGATATGTGTCATTGCCATTTACCGGATCAATATAATAGGTATAGGTTTGTGCGTTAATATCTGCAATAACGGCAAATAATATTATAGCAAGTATTTTTTTCATATAATCTTTAGAAAATTATTATTAAAATTATCGAGTTGTGCTCTTAAATCAATAGTTATAAAAAGGGAGCGTTGCTCCCTTCATTAAGTTTCATAAATCAAAGGAACTCTACTTAGTCAGTATCAATTTCTTAGCTTGAATAAAGTTTTGTCCACCTTGATTGTTCGCAGCTATTTTATAAATGTAAACTCCTGACGCTAAATTTAGTGAACTCGCATTTAATTCTGTTGTGTAATAGCCTGCATTCATTTCTGAATTGATCAACACTGCCACTCTCTCTCCTACAATATTGTATAGTTCAATTGTAACTTTTGAATCTGCTGGCAATTGATAATCTATTTTTGTTGTCGGATTAAATGGATTCGGATAGTTTTGGCTGATTAAATATTCCTTCGGTAATGCTACTTCTGTCTCTATTTCATTACTGTATTTATAGCTTCCATCAGAATCAACCATTTTTAATCTGTATATGTATCTGCCGCTAGATAATTTGCTATCCGTATAGTTATATTGTTTTATTGAGTTACTGCTGCCGCTTGCTGTCACCTCACCTGCTTTTGTCCAGCTATTAGTGTTCTGTACTCTTCTTTCTATTTCGAAAATACTGCTGTTCACTTCTGTAATTGTCCGCCAGCTTAAATGAACATCTCTTCCATTTACCGATGAACTGAACAACGATATTTCAACTGGAAGCGGGTATGTAAATTTGCTGTAATCAACATCTAACTTTACAGGTATCCAATTTGCTGCATATGAAAACCCGGAACCAGCGTTATTCTTGGAAAAAATATTTGCAATTGTATATTTTGCAGCGGTTGTATCAGCTATAACGCATGGCTGATTGGCACCAACCCAAACAGGCATAACTGGTCTAAATGCAGCACCTGGTCCGTAGCATCCATAATCAGTATATAAAGATGGGTTCGGACCCATAGTAGTCCATCCTGCAGCATTTACAGTAGC
>CAYNTN010000150.1:0-6727 GCA_964399995.1 uncultured Ignavibacteriaceae bacterium | reverse complement strand
ACATCTCGTCCAAAAATAAAATCGACAGATCCTTCAATGTAACAATTCTTGTTGTATATACGGTCAGGGCCTGTTATACCTCCTTGCGTATAATATGTATCCTGGAAACCAAGCATTTTGCAGTTATAATAAGATTGCCTGTCGCCATTTGTGCGTAATGCTACTGCCTGAGCTGATGTGACTCCAGGAGCATAAGCATTGGATGTATTCCGGAATGTAATATTCTGTGCTTGGAAATCAGGTGCATCAATTGCAACTGAATAAGAAGTGCTGGTTCCATTTGATATAACTCCGTGTGTAACTCGGTTATTTCCCGCATAATCGTCATAAGTAAGAATTGTATTGTCTCTGTCTTCACCAATAAGAACTACATTTATTTTATTTGAAGCGAGTGTAATTTTATCATAATAAACACCGCTCCTAACAAAAATGTACCAATGTCCTGTATAATTTGCAGGAATATCCATAAATGCATCATATAAATTTGTATAATCACAATCAGCTCCAACAGTTCCATTTTTGAAAACAACTTTATAAACATCAGGCATAGGAGCAGGAGTATTTAATAAAACTTCATCACCGTATGAAATACCGGTGCTGTTAACTGCATATGCACGAACGTAATATGTTGCACCAAGTGTTAAACCGCCAATAGGAACTGAAAATGTTCCTGGTCCGCCGGATCCTACGCTGTTATAATCATTGGCTATTGTTGGATTATGTGAAAGACTCCAGCAGATACCACGATCAGTAATTGGTGATCCACCCCAATCTGTAATGTTGCCATTCCCTGTTGCTGTGGTATTTACAATATTTGTAACCGGATTCGTCGTAACAACCGGTGCAGTAAGAGCACTCATCGTTGTAAATAAAATTTCATTGCCATAACCAGTGCCAGCACTGTTGGTCGCATATGCTCGAACATAATATGGCTGTCCTGCTGTAAGTCCAGTAATGGAGCTTGTAAATGGTGCTGATGTAGTCCCATCGGATGTCAAGTTATCTGAAATGGTGGGCGTGCCTGTTGTATTCCAGCATACACCTTTTGCTGTAATAGCTGCGTTACCATCATTAGAAATGACACCTCCGCTTGTAGCAAATGTAGTTGAAATATATGTGACTGCATTTGTAGCAAGTGTTGGAAGTGTGGCAAGAGATGCAGGATTAACATGCGCAATAATGAAATCATTAGTCGTTAATGTTCCAAGCAAAGTAGAAGTTCCAAAAGAGTTTGAAAGAATAGAACCCGTGTTATTAGCTGTACCGCTTCCTCCGAGGTTTATCCAGTTCCCTGCTCCGTCATCTTTTGCTGTTCTTATTTTATCTTTATCACTTACATCTACCCCATCATTTGTATCATAATTCAACTGAATTGTCGCCGTTGTAACATTAGCCCCTACCCCTTTCACAATGTGAAAGTATCTCGCTGTCGCAACAGCATCTAAAGTTGAAGGTAGTGTATTAGTTACTGAAGAATTTATTAGTTCGGCGGTATAAAGAGTAGAAGTTGCTGCATCCTGCATCAATGTTAAAATAACTGGGCGGTAAATACCTCCCTTGCCTAATGGAAAAGTCACCGTTTTAGATGTTGTAACCGATACTGTTGCAGCTAAAGGTCCATCAATATATCCACTGCCTGAAACAACACTCGTTGGGCCAAGTGTGATAATATTTGTTGCAGTAGTAACAAATTTCCCGTTTGTTAGTACAAGATATCCGGGATTTGATGAAGTACCCACCGCCATTGGTGAATTTAATTGTACTGTTGAATTATTCATCACACCATAACTTAGATTCTGATTAGCAGCGGAGCTGGTATATGTAAAGTTCTGTGTGCCGTTTGGTTTTGAAAATATTAGTATAGTATTAATAGTTTTATTAGAAGGAAGAATAAATTGAGCTGTATTAGAAACTGAGAAATCACCGTTTAAGTACCAAGTGCCGTAACCGCCCGAGCCAGCACATAAACTGAATTTACTATTTGAAGAAATAATTATATTACCATTAACCGTCGTATTATATTGAGCAGCACCGCTTGAACCACTCACAGTAAGATTTCCCCCATTAACAATCACATTACCGTTAATAGTAATTGTCCGAGTTGTGGCTGCACTTGTCATTCTCCAATATACTGTTCCTCCTGAAGTTCCTGAAGCTGTACATGTTAAGTCACCTCTTACAGTTATATTATCCCACCCAGTATTTAAACTACCCGTTTGACCTGGACAATTCCATGTATAATTATAGTAAGAAGTCCCTGATGCAGGGGGTGATGGATTGGTTGATGTAGTCCCTGTAATTAAGCAGGTCGAACCGTCTCCCCATGCAGCAACTGGAATTGAACCTGCATTCATCGCGTGTTCATAAGTGCTTCCATTATTAAAAGTAAATGCTGGTGAAGATGTTGGTGCTGTAATACCTCCTGCAGTCACTTTTAAATAACCGTTAACAACAACGGATGATCCATTTATTGTGATTGATGCAGCAATGTTAATGGTATGGCCATTTAGAATTGTAATGGTACCGGAAGTTCCGGAGGGTGCGGCTACAGCATCATTCCATAAGCTTCCATCATATACTTGCCATGATGAAGCATCACCCCAGTTGCCTGAAACTTTAGATTGATAATCACCAGATGCTTGTCCCCAAAGTGCTGTAGAAAAAAATAATCCAATAAGTAACAGAAGAAAGAACGAAATACACTTGTTCATATTGCCTCCTAATATTGCATTATAGTTATAAATGAAATTGGATTGCATTAACTTTTTAAGTGTATTCTCTGCTGAGAAGTTAAAAATTCATTTAATGAATAGAATTTCTTAGACACTTAAAAAATTAGGTTAAACGCTAACTTAAACGTTTACTTAAATCTATAAAAGAAGAGGAAAAAAAGCAAAAGCATTTTGGGCTACATTAGCTAAATTTCTCTCAATGTGAGAAATTTTCTAAAACCATCTACTAAACGTAAAAATTATACATATGGTACCTTCTCTTGGTATCTTTATAATTCCTAACCAGGAATTCTATGCCCATCCACTTAATATTATTAATAATACTTCCATCGGGTTACTCATACTCATTAAAAATTAACTGACGAACCTTTGCAATAATCATCAACCCCAAATCCGTTAACCATAAATTGCATTATACTTCCTATAGCCGGATCTATAACGCAGTTGCAAGATTCTTGTAACCAAATTTCGTAGAACTGCACATTAAATCCGTTTATATGTCTTATTGAAAATTCATCTTAAATATTTATTTTTCGATAGAATTTAAAAAATTATTATGTAAGAATTCAATATTCTTCAAAAGATAATATAACAAGGGAGATAGTCATGCCGACTACAAAAGAAAACTTGAAAGAGGCCTTCGCCGGCGAAAGTCAAGCAAACCAAAAATATAGTGCATTTGCAAAAAAAGCCGAACAAGATGGATTTCCAAATATTGCAAAACTATTCAATACAGCCGCTGAAGCTGAAAGGATTCATGCTGAAGGTCATCTCAATGCATTAGAAGGAATTGGAACAACTGTCGAGAATTTAACAGCTGCAATCGATGGCGAAACTTATGAATACACGAAAATGTATCCGCCTATGCTTGAACAAGCTGAGAGGGAAAGCCATAAAGCAAAAAGAATGTTTAAATATGCTGTCGGGGCGGAAGATATTCATGCTCAACTATATAAACTTGCATTAGCCGCAGCAGAAAAAGGCCAAGATCTTGAAGAGACGGAATTTTATCTTTGCCCTGTCTGCGGACACATTGAATTTGGAAAACCGAAAGATAAATGTCCGCTATGCGGTACATTACCACAAAAATATGTAAAGGTTGTTTAGTAAACCTTAAACATTTAATATATTTTAATTGTAAGGAAATTACCTTTTAGGGCATATATTTGGCTTGAGAAGTTGAGTTGAGACTAATAGTATAGTTTTGATTTATTTCAACAGCAACATCTTTTTCGTCTCAATAAAATTTCCAGATTGAATTCTATAGAAGTATGCGCCACTCGGTATATCTCTTGCATTAAAATCAATTGAGTAGTACCCAGCTTCTTTTACTTCATCAAGTAAAATTTCTATTTCTTCTCCAAGTATATTAAGAACTGACAATCTCGTGTTACCATTTTGTGGTAGTCCAAATTCTATAGTTGTTGTTGGGTTGAACGGATTAGGATAGTTTTGCGATAGATCAAATTTGGATGCAGGAATTATTACTTCGATTACATTTGAGTATTTATAATTTCCATCACCATCTATCTGCTTTAACCGATAATAATATTTCCCACTAATTGACGTTAAGAAATCTGCAAATAAGTAATTTTTTGGCGAATTGCTATTTCCATGCCCTTCCACAAATCCAATCTTCTCCCACACCTCACTTTTCACGTTTAAATTTTGACATCTCTCAATTTCAAACCCATAATTATTTACCTCGATTGAGGTCTGCCAATTGAGCATCACTTTACATTCTATATATGTTGCAACAAAAAAGACCAATTCAATTGGAAGTGGTGTGCCACTTGGATTTTGCCAATCTAATATGGATAGCCATCGTTAATTCCATCACCAATATTCCAAATTATTGGATCCCACCCAGCACTAAGAAATGTTGAATTAGTTTTCATTTGGTCTGTTGTTTTACTTGTGCCACCTGCGCTGGTGCTTCGACCTGAAGTTTACGCATCCCAAAAACTATTGCTCACGGGAGGACAAGAATAATTCCTACCTACCAATCCGCCAATATTAAAATTAGGACCAGCTACACTTCCGGTACTGTAGCTGTTACTTACAGTAGCAGAATACGCCATTAGTCCAACAAGCCCGCCTATCTCATACAAGCTGCCCGTAACATTGCATCGGCTGTAGCTGTTAGTTACGATGGCAGAATATTGACAGATCCCACTAACCCACCTACCATCGGAGTGCCTGTGACATTTCCTGTTGTATAGCAGTAATTTATAGAAGAAGAATAATTATCTGCCGCTAAGCCACCAACGTGCCAGCTACCTGAAACGCTCCGGTACAATAACAGTTAGTCACATTGGAATTATTATAACTATAACCAATTAATCCACCGACATAGTGTCTACCTGCAATAACAACATTTTTTAATCCTATGTTTGAAATCGCAGCTCCACTTGTGTGCCCAAATAGCCCTTGATAATCACTACCTGCGCGATTGATATACAACCCATCGATAGTTCGTCCATTTCCATTATATGATCCAGTAAAAGCTGATGTGATTTCACCTATTGCCTTCCATCCAAAATAACCTCCTGTCCCATCAGAAAACCAACTTGCAGTTTCAGAAGCATCAATATTCGCTGTTTGAATATAATTATAACCCCATCGGGTACTGCTCTCAGCAATCCAGTATAGATTTTCTAAAGAAGCGATTTGGTATGGATTTCCGCTTGTTCCATCTCCCACAGAGGGAGCAATCGCTATTTGCCCTAAAAGCATTTGTGAGATAATAAAAAGTATAATTGGTAATAACTTTTTCATTTTCCTACCACCAATTTTATTTGGTAAATCGTGAACTATTTTGTCTGCATTGACTCCAAAATCACATTTGATTAATGAGTTTTGGTTTATGCCTGACCTAACTTAGGTTATTGAAGTGTGGCAATTATTATGCTAATAGATAAGTTTCTACATAAGTAGTTCTGAGGTTGGCCCTTTATGAAATATTCTTTTATTGATGTAAGATTTACTTGAGAATTATTTTTTTAACTTCCAACTATCAGTGCATACAATATTTAACAACCCTCACTTCTAATTTGACTAAATCTACTTGGTATGATATAATAAAGAAATAAAATTGCCACTGACGGAACAGCAAAAGTAGAATAAATCTGAATTCTACATTAGTACGATTAAAATATTAGTGTTTCAGGTAAAGAACAATTTGAGATCTTATTTCAATTCTACAATTAATACGACTAAAACCTTATACAGCCCATGTATCAATCTTTTTCTACAGCCAAAGTTCCTGGAATGATTATTAAATTTTAGTTTTGTTCAATTTTTTTTGTTGAAAGATCCTTCTTCGCTGGAAATTGTGCACCTATTCCTAAATTGTTGTTATTATATGCCATGCTTACATCACTCCCATCTACAAATTCATCTCCATTCAAATCTGCTGATACATAGCCAGATATTCCTAATGCTGACTCATTAAAACTTTCTGCTACATCCGATCCATCTATGAACCTATCTTGATTTATGTCTCCACTGTATAGGCACCACTTACTTCCCTTCTGAACAAGATTGTTTCCGTATGCTTTGTTCTGAGCTGTTGTGAAATCATAACTTAATATTCCACTAACGAATGACTGCGGTGATGCACTCCATGTCTCTATCGAATTCCGATGCTTCATTACAACATAGTACAACGCTGCATCTGATACTGATGTCAATAAGCCCGACCCTTGTCCGGATGAGTTAAGCACCATCCTCTTCTGCTCAACCAGTCCGTATGGCGAAGATGAATTATGAAGCTCTACTGTAACTGTATCAGGCACCATAGTTGTTCCATTACACAGTCCCTCTATCATCGCTGTTAATTGAAGTGATGCTGATGTGTAAACTATAATTCCTATATCATCCACATACCAACCATCTTTCTGTACTGAACCGTCAGTCCTTAGCTTAAATCGTATCTTAACCTGACTGGATGTGTAACCGCTCAGACTCATTTCTTCCCTTACCCAATTTGTCTG
>CAYNTN010000149.1:0-11095 GCA_964399995.1 uncultured Ignavibacteriaceae bacterium | reverse complement strand
TAAACTCATATTTTAAATTGCATTTTTAAATCAAATTTCACAGGCTAATAGCCTGCTACTATAAAACTAACATTTTCACACAGCCTCCCCCAGTTTGGGAAGGTTCCGTTCCGCCATAGAATTGCTAATTTCGAAAATGTAGTTTTTCCACTGCCTGAACTTCCGACTACATTTATCCGGATAAGAGTATTCTTATCTAACTTTTGCATCTTGTTTTTTTCCTTAGGTAGTATGAATTCTTACACACCGTACTGGAGCTGACGGTTATACTCCTCTGCATCAAACTTTCCTATTGATTCTTTTATTAGTCCGTCTTCATCAAACTTCCATAGCTCAAATCCGCTGATCCGGACATTTTTCCCTGTGCCGTTTGGTCCGGAGTTTGTCCCTGTTAATGTCCAGTGGAATTCTACACCTCCAGGCATAGATAACAGACTATCCATTGTAACTATCATATCCGGGAATGCCGTCATAAATCCTTCCGCAACTTTAGTGATCGCTGATCTTCCTATTGCCGGCGGATCATCATTTACACTCAAAGAACCGCTTTCAGAAAAAAATAATGCAACACTCTCCGGCTTTTGACTGCACCACGCATCTGCGTATTTTTGCCCGAAACTTTCTAATTCATTTTGCTCCATAAATTATTGTAATAATTAACTCATTATTTAATATTCATAGATCATAACTCAAAGATCATAGCTCATAACTCATAACTCATAACTTTTCTCCTCCAATAATAAATGTTTGACTGCCTGAAATATTTCGCACAGTTTCAACCGGCAGATTCAGATTTGCCGAAACTAACTCATCCGGGTTTGATTCAAGCCATGAACTCAGTGATATCTCCTGATAATCTCCGCTGTTGAAAACAATTAATAGTTTACAATCATCTGCTCCGATATTTTCAATTGAATGACCATATCCCATCGGTGTATATCCGATTTCATTTTCTGAAAGTTCACACACAGAAGATAAACCTGACGATGCAAACACTGTGAGTCTTACTTTTCCGGAAACCACATAAAGCCATTCATCAGCGTTTGGGTGCCAGTGAAGCTCTCTAAGAGCTTCAGGTTTTAGAATTAAAACTCCTCCTGTCATTGTAGTTGAGATCGGAAATTCTTTTGATGATGCAAGCCAAAGTTTTCCTCCGTCACAGTCACGGAATGGCTTTTGCGAGAGGAGACTGTATTTATGTGTAAGTGGAGATACTGTTGATTTTTTAATTTCATATTTTCCTGTAACGGGAGTTATATAGACTTCTTTTGGCGGGAGACCGGTGAGCTTACTTTCATCCAGTGAAAGATTTTTCGAAACGATTTCCCGCGGAGTTTGCGACAGCCAGTCAGTAATACTGAAAGTTGCAAATTCAGAGAAAGCACCGTTATCAAATACAAGCATGAATGTAGTACCGTCAGGACCGAGCCCTTCTATCGAATGTCCGTGCCCTCTCGGGAAATACCAGACATCACCTGCTTTAAATTCATTTATTTCCGAATTACCCCACGGATCAATGATAGTCGTCCTTACATTTCCTGAGATTACAAATCCCCATTCAGCTGCATTTGCATGCCAGTGAAGTTCTCTGAGCCCGTCAGCTTTAAGAGACATCAGCACACCCGCAATATTTTTTGAAACAGGAAAGTCCTGAACAGTGGCTTGTTTCGCCCATCCGTACGGAAGTGTCCGCGGAGTTTGATTTGAAAGAGAAAATTTAAACCCGGGAAGTGAATCTGAATTATTTGAAGACAATATAAAACTCCTTTCATCTGTAGTCTTTAATATATTATAAAAAAAATAATTAATTCAAATCTGCACGCAGCCGCCTCAAAGTATTAAAATATTTGTTTGAAACGGCTGATTATCCAACAAGTAATATTTGTAATTTGTAACTTGTAACTCGTAACTCGTAATTTGTAACTTGTAATTAATATCTCTTAACCGGTCCCATCCTCGGCGGCTTAACCGGAGCTGCCACTCCATAAATTACCGTCAGTCCTGAGCCTCCGCCCCACGTTGAAGTAGGTCTGTAAGGATTAGGATCGGTTGCTGCCTTCGGGTCATTCCAGTTATTTGCAGCCCATACATTTCCTGCAGCATCTATTGACACATCAGTCAGCATCTGAATTGTTCCCCCTTTAAATACATAAATTACATCTCCGGTTTTTGTTCCGGGTGGATGTCCCTTTGTATTTTCTCCCGCTAAATATGCGACTGACCTGCCGCGGGGTGAAAAGTTTCCTATCCAGACATCATCATTACCGTCAATGTTTATACCCCACGGAACATCTACAGCGCCGCCGCCTGAAAAGCCTGCAGGGAAAGGCATTGTGCCGTCAGGTTTTATCATGCTGACGATTCCTGTACTTTTAGGATACTTTAACAATGCGTCTCCCATGATTTGAAACTGCTCCATGATTGATGCTCCATCCGGAACATGCACCTGCGGAAAATCCAATGATGCATTGCTTGCAACCCAGACATTTTCCTTAGAATCGAGTGCCAGAGCGCGGACACTGATCCCGCAAAGAAAGCTATCAACCTTTGTCGGATCATTCTTCGGAAAACGAAACACTTTATCGGATTGAGAATTGCTAACCCATACCATATCTCTGGAATCAACCACGATGTCGAACGGCGATTGAAGTCCCGCAACTTTTACAATTTTTCCGTCCTTAATGCTTCCTTCCGGAAAAAACAACAGCTGATCATTTGAACCGTCACCAATCCATACATCACCGTTTGCTGCAACTCCAATCCCCATTAATCCAAGTAATTTTTCTTTAAATGGAAAATCACTTTCACTTGCAACCGGATTTCCATCGAAATCCATGACGAGAATCTTTCCGTTAAAACTGCTTGCCCAGACTCTGTCCATTGTCACCGCTGTTCCCCAACCTACACCGTCCAATCCCATTCCTGTAAAACCGGTGATCGGCGGAGAAAGAGGTATTCCGTTAGGAGTCATTTTAATGACACCGCCCCCAATACTGTTAATTACACCTGATTGTGAACCCGGCATCCAGTTTTGTCCGCACCATAGATTGCCGTTAACGTCAAACATGAGCCGCCCGTTTGCAAACATGCCGCCGCCGGCAAAACAAAGCTTAAGCGTAAAGTCATCCGGAGTGTAAGCAAGGTATGGGATAAACGGAGCGCTTCGTCTTGAACCATCAGCAGGCTGCGGATATGCTTCATTAAATAAGGAATAAAGTGTTGCAGGATCCGCCCACGGAGTTTTTGCTATACCTTGAATAGCTTCCAGTGTATTTGTTGGTGCAGCGCTTCCTGTAGTTGATGAAGCTTTTAAAAATCTTGCTCGCCAGTTAGCGTCTGCAACAGTTCCGTAAGCTGCAATAAGACAACCAAGAGTATTTAAATGTATAAGTGTAGTACTTTGTGTACTATTAATCGGATCGAGAAGAACTTTTCCCCAACCGCCTGTTACAGGGTCCACTAAATTTGGAGTATTACCCGCAGCAATCTTTAAACCAAGTTCGTTTCCTGAAATGGATTCACCATTTATAAATCTCGCAGCAGTATAAGCTGAGGCTATGGTTGTAAGTTCGTTAATAGTAACATTAGAAGGAGGCTGACTCTCAAGCAGTGACATTAATGTTAAAGAGTTTTCCGGAGTCTGATTAATTGCCCCGGTGATTTTTCCGCCTTTAGCAATAAGATATAATGCTATGGCACCTGAACTGTTAATTCCCGATAAACTAAATCCTCCGTCATTATTGGTTGTACTTTGAGCAAGCTGAACAGGTGCTCCCGTACCGGCTGCATAAAGTGTAACGGTCGCGCCGGCGATCGGACTTCCCGAACCATAGACAGTTCCTGAAAAATCCGCTGCCATTGTCGTGAGATTCATTAAGAAGAGAATGCATAAAGAAATAAAGATCAATCTAAGGGTGGTGTTAAAAGGAATTCTTTTAACAAGATTAATTTTTTTCATTTTGGTTTGAATTTAATTTATAAATAAAACGATTTTGGTTTTTATCTCAATATAGAAATTTAAATTTATTTTCTTAGGAACAGATACAACCCCACCGTGCCCTGACTCTGACCTCCGAGGGGTTTTGTTACTAGTTTAATTTGAATAAAGAACTTTCAAAACCCCCTCTTTCCCAAACCCCAGTTTGGGAAAGCTCCATTGCATTTCAGCATATCATACACACTCTAATTCATAATTCAAATCTTTTTAAATTCCAAATCCTAAATTCCAAATTCCAATTCTTAATTATTTCTCGAATACAAAAACCAGAGCCGCCCTTACTCCAAAATAACTTTTTACATCGGGCAATGCAGTAACCGGAATTCTAGGTCCGGCTTGCAGCTGAACCGGAACATCCCAAAATTTTGTAACTCCTGTGAACATTAGATTAATGTATGATTCCGTTCTTTTTACTTTCCAGTTTTGAGTCATCTCACTTGTCAATGAAACTCCCGCGCCGCTTTTCCAGCTGTGTCCTATAAACATCTGCAAATATCCCTGAGTCTGATTTCCCTGGTCCGGATTTCCTCCAACAGACCAGAATTGATTTACCAGGCATCCGATGGTTAATCCGTCTCCTTGATGAACAAGAACTCCGGTAGGACCAATGCAGAATCTTCCTGAACCTGTATTTTTATTAGTTGCTGTCGGTATGCTGAATATCGGTCCTAGTCCCCATACTGCTCTTCTTCTTGTAGAAACGAACATACTGTATTGAAGATCGCCCAGGGAATTTTGAGATTCCCCGAGTCCGGTTACATTAAACTGCGCAATGACGGGCAAAACAATTCTGTTTATTATTGTTATATTTCTCGAAAGTAAAACCGGGATTACAGGCTGAAAATTTAGTGTATTCTGTGATCCGTTATTTGATCCAACTCCCCATACCAAATTGTTCTGAAAAGGTATGCTCATCAGTCTTGCAAGAGGGTTTGACAACTTATCTGTAATCTCCTGAAATTTTGAAATAACAGTTTTATTTTGTGCTACTGAAACAGCAGTTCCAAAATAAATCAATACAATACATAAAGGAAAAGCTGTGCGGAGATTGATCGTCATTTCTTATTAGTTGAACGAATTTTTCATGAATAACCATTTTACAAAACCTTTCCTTCATACAGGTTCCGATCATAAATTCAGTTTTTACTGTCTGCAAAACGCTTTGCTTCAGAGTTCATAAAATCAAAAATAGTCCTATTTTACTTTTTTATTAAGTTGGAAATACCAAAACCAGTGATGCTCTGACTCCGAAATAACCCTTTAAATCCGGCAATGCAGATACGGGAATTCTTGGTCCGACTACCAGCTGAACAGGGAATTTACCGAATTTCGTCAATCCCTGGAACATAACGTTTATATAGGTCTGAGTTCTTTTTACCTTCCAGTTTTGTGTCATCTCACCGGTCATAGAAACTCCTGCACCGCTTTTCCAGCTGTGAGCAAGGAAGGGCTGCAAATATCCTTGAGTCTGATTTCCCCTGTCAGGATTTCCACCTACTGACCAGAACTGATTTATGAGAGCACCCATAGTCCATCCGCTGTTCTGATACAAAAAGACTCCGGTTGGTCCTATGCTGAATCTGCCTGATCCGGTAGCTGTATTAGTTGCTGTGGGAATACTAAATATTGGTCCGACACCCCAGATCAGCTTACCTGTTGTAGGAGCAAAGAACATGCTGTATTGAAGATCACTTAATGCGTTTTGAGATTCTCCCAGACCTGTCACGTTGAACTGAGCGATTATCGGTAATACCAGTCTGTTTATTAATGTTAATCCTTTGGTAAGCTTAATCGGAATTACCGGCTGGAAATTTAAAACATTCTGAGTACCGTTGTTCGGACCAATTCCCCAGACAGTGTTATTTTGAAAAGGCACACTTATCAGGTTTGCAACCGGATTGGATAATTTATCAGCAAGCTGCTGAGCGCTAGGTTCTGTTTTTTTTTGTGCGAATGAAACATTGGAAATGGAGGTGAAGATTAAAAATGAAACAAGTAAAGCAAAACCATAATTGATTTTCATTTTTATAGGTTTAATTTTAAAAAAAAACTGAGAATTTATCTTAGATTAATATGAATTTAAAAGAACTGTATTGGGGAATTAGTTTTCTTGCATCTAATATTTGCCGAAATGATAATCGATAAAGATATTATGAAAAATTTTGTTAAATTACTTTTTATGATTTATAATTTCAATGTGAATCAATAAAAATTAGTGAGAAGAGGGAGAAGAAGTCGCACCCGTCCAAAAAAATTATTTTAAATCAATATTTTTTTTGTTTTTAGATGAAGAGTGTTGATAATTGTTTAAAATACTAAAATAAATTTGAAACAACTACTAACCATTTCTCCGATGTAGGAATTTATTATTTTGAAAATTAAGTTGAAAGAAATGTCTTCAGTTTCCAAGTATGAGAATGTATTCAAATCACTCTTATTGTCTGTACAGAGCTGCTAAAAACAATAACAAAGCAAATATCAGAATCAACATTGCAAGAACAGGAGTAAATGAGAACTCAACTTTTTCACTCTTTACCTTATTGATTTTGTTAATATCCTTTTTATATTGCAGCAGTCCGAATAACAAACCAATGAATCCAAAAGTAATCAATATCATCCCGACTTCCCTTGCTCCGAGTAAACGGTTTTTTGCTACTATCTCATCTGCATGAACCAGATCCTGAAAAAATTTGTAAATTGTAAATCCGAATGAGATCAAAGATGTCGCGGTTCTTATCCACGCCATAAGAGTCCTGTCATTAGCCAGTGCGGTCCGGCTGTATGCAAGCTCGGTTCTTTCCTGAGCTAATTCGTCTGATGATTTTAAGAGTTTTTCTTCTGTAGACATTTTACTTTGTGTTAAGTGTTAAGTGCTGAGTATTTGTGAATTGTGTATTAAACATTTTTATGTTGACAGTTTTTCATTTTTTTTTCCGTATAGTAATTTATTATAAACAGCCATTAATAAAATTCCTAAAATTACAAATGTCAAAATGTCCGGAGCAAACTGCTCTGTTCTGCCGTTAATCGAAGCCAGTACAAGAGCCGGCGCCGGTAATTTTGCTATGACGGAATTTGTCAAAATCGGTCCGTGTTTTCTGCTTGAACCTTCAAAGAAATGAGATATGATAAGAGCAATGATCAGGAATGCCAGTATCATCAGGAAATGGATCAAACCATTCTTAATAAGCAAAGGAACCGCTATTATTAAAAGACAAATAATCAAAACAACCGAGGCTGCCTTTGAAATTTTATCAAACACGCCTGAGACCTTTTCATATTGATTTGGATACAATTTTCGAATTCCGATACCTATAAATATAGGAATGATAAACATAGTCAGGAGTTTAAAGAAAACATTATCAATTCCCAGATCAATATTAACATTCAGGATCTGTTCAAGAATTATCAGATTCAAAGGAAGCATTACAAGTGATATGAATATTGCTATTATCATCCATGCAATACTTAAATAATAATTTCCTCCAAGCTTTGAGATTCCTTTAATCATGCCGGGTGAAGGAGGCGATAAAGAAATGACGATAACGGCAATCCATAATAAACGGTTGCTTTGTTCGGAAAAATAAAAGAATGCGAATGCAAGCGCCGGAATCAATATGAACATGACAAGAAAATATTTCAGCAACAGCCAGGGTCTGTCTAAAAACTCTTTCAAGTGGGTTTTACCTGAACTTAATCCCAGAACAACCATGTTTGTTGGTATTGCAAGTATTACACTTATTCCAAGTATAGTTAAAATTGTTTGTGCCATTTGCTTAAACTGACTGAATGCAAGTTAACTAATTTTACATTTTAAGAAAATTCTTTTGTGAGAATATGATCTGCATAGAACGAAATTATTGACGGCATCCTGCGTAGGAATACCTGAGCTTCCTTAAATACTCAGAAACATACTTCTCTTTCTCCTTAAACCTGTACTGTACAATGTATCTCGGATGTTCAAGCACATCAATTGATTTAAACAATTTTTCTTTTTCATTAATCACTCTAAAAAACTTTTCATTCTTCTTTCCGAGAATGAAGCAGGTGTCAGTATCTATTCCGAAATTTATTAGCTTTTTCAGATTTGATGTGATAAAATTCCGGATGGTTTTAAACAGACCCGGAGAATCATAATAGTTGAGGTTAATCCAGTTGCCTTTCCTGTTCTTCTTAATAAACCCAAGCGGGCAAACTGAACTAATGTAAAAATCAGAGTAAAATTTTTTTGCACCTCCGTATTTTTCAATCACATCATATATAAAAACTGAGGAAGGTTCATGAGTACTGAAGGAATTAATTTCAATGCCACAAATAGTTTTAAGCCGTTTTGTATCCGTGAATGCAATTCCGGTCGCACCGGCACCCAATCGTCCGGGATTAATTCCTAATATCAATTTCCGTTTTCCGTTATCATTGTAAAACTTTTCATAGAAAATTTCTGTGGCGGGTAGTATTTCGGGATTGTCTTTAAACGGATTCATCATTTGAATTCCGCCCGGTAATCTGCCTTTAAAATTCAATTGCTTGTTAAACTGTATGACTTTCTCTGAAAATGTTTTTCCTCCATTCATTCCCTCTCCGCCAGCTTCCTGAAATTATTCAGAATGGACTGCCAGCCGTTTCTCTGCAGCTCTTCTGAATTAATATTTTCAGGATCAAATGTCTCGGTAATTTTTGTCATGCCATCTTCATTTTCAAACTCTATTGTCACCTGCCTTCCGTCTCCAAGAGTATATGCAATCTTCTTATTCACAATCACTTCATCATAAAATCCTTCAAAATCAAAACTCGATTTACCGTCTTTTGAAGCCATTGTGTAACAGAACTTTCCTCCGTTTCTTAAATCATTTTTCGCCTTTGGACAATGCCATTCATCAGATGCAAAGTTCCAGTTCATAACATGCTCCGGTAAAGTCCAGTAACTCCAGACTTTTTCAATGCCTGCATTTACCGTTGTTTCAACTTTAATTTTTGTCTTAGCCATAAATTTTTGTTGTTTTAAATTATCGGTTTTATTAAAAACATTCAATTTCAATGCAATAAAAAAAATTTGCCTGATGTTATTAACAGGAATTTATACGTGACATTTCTTTCTTATTCAAATTTCTCACCGTGTCTGCACCAGGCAAATTTCACACCAAATATTAATGAAGTCCGGCGCTCATTGCTTCTGTGATCATTGCATCTGTCTGCTCTATGGTAAAGCTTCCCGCTGCCTGGCTCGGAGGAAACTCTTTAAATGTAGCCATAAAATCACCTATGATTTTTTGCGCCGGTCCAAGAATATAAATTCTTCTGAACATCCAGTCATAATAAGTATTAGAAGTAATGCTCGCTCTTTCATAAGGATCAGTTCTCAGATTGAACATCTTCGGACATCTCAGTTTTACAAACGGTGACATCCAGACTTCTAAAGTTCCCGGAGTCTGTTGCTCCATAAATACCGCCTTCCAGTTGTCAAATCTCAAACCGACAACTTCACCGTCATCGTTGAAGTAAATAAACCCGGGTCTTGGACATTCAGCTTTCCCGGTTAAATATTTACTCTGATCGAATCCGTCCAGATGCACTTTGAACTTCGTTCCCCCTACATCCATTCCTTTCTTCAATTTCTCCTTTACTCCAGCGTCACCTGCAACAGAAAGAATTGTCGGGAACATATCAAGGTGGCTCATGATCCCGTTGAGTTCCGTTCCGGGTTTTATATGCCCGGGCCATCTGAACATTGCAGGCACTCTGAAAGCTCCTTCCCAGTTTGAATTTTTTTCATTTCTGAATGGAGTCATGCCTCCATCCGGCCATGTGTTCATGTGTGGTCCGTTATCCGTACTATACATGACAAATGTATCTTCCGCCAGTCCGAGTTCATCAAGCAAGTCAAGCATCTCACCTACATTTCTGTCATGGTCAATCATTGTATCGTGATATTCAGACTGCCATCTGCCTGCCTGACCTATGCTTTTTGGTTTGGTATGAGTAAAGGCATGCATGTGAGTTGTATTGTACCAGCAGAAGAATGGTTTATCTTCTTTGTAAGCTCTTTTTATAAAATCCCTTGCTGCCTTACCGGTTTCATCATCAATAGTTTCCATTCTTTTCTTTGTAAGAGGTCCTGTGTCTTCAATTCTTTGTTTGCCTATTTTCCCGAATCTCGGGTCAACCGTCTTATCATCTTTGTCTGTTGCATAGCAGTGAAGAACTCCCCTTGGTCCGTAGTTTTTCCGGAATTCAGGAAAATCTTTCGGATTAGGATAATCCGGATGTTCAGGCTCTTCTTCGGCATTCAGATGATAAAGATTGCCATAGAACTCGTCGAACCCGTGAACCGTTGGAAGGAATTCATTCCTGTCTCCAAGATGGTTCTTTCCAAACTGTCCAGTTGTATATCCCATGCCTTTGAGCATTTGAGCAATGGTTACATCTCTTGCCATAAGCCCCTGCGGAGCTGCTGGCATTCCCACTTTAGAAAGACCCGTTCTGTAAGTACACTGTCCGGTTATGAAAGCAGATCTTCCGGCGGTGCAGCTTTGTTCGCCGTAATAATCCGTACATATTGCGCCTTCTCGTGCGATCCTGTCAATGTTGGGAGTTCTGTATCCCATTAGTCCTTTGCTGTAACAACTAAGGTTGCTTTGCCCGATATCATCACCCCAGATGATGAGGATGTTGGGCTTTTTGACCGCAGGTGTTTCAGTCATTGCTTTTTTCTTTGCCATGATTTTTTTTTTAAGTTATTAAGTTGCTGTTTAAGGATATTCACTTTTATAATTTACATCGCCTTGTTGGCTTTTCGCGCTTAGCGAGGTCACCATCAAGGAATGGTTTGCTGTTGGTTACACCTTCCTGTATACGGCCAAGCTCATTTCGTTCCTTTAGACAAACAACAGTTATGAAACCTTGAACTTTGAACAACTACAGAAAAAACCTATCTCTTATATACTGTCTTCACTTCTTTTATAGTTTCCAAAACCTTTAAATCATATTATTGTCTATCTATCACCATCTTTATCTTCGAGGCGTCAGTTTCTGTCCTGACACCACAATAAAAACAGCAGATTATGCAACGACTTTTTAATTTAAAATAATTTATCTATT
>CAYNTN010000148.1:3911-11231 GCA_964399995.1 uncultured Ignavibacteriaceae bacterium | reverse complement strand
TGGAATCTGGTTTTTTCGGATACATCGAAAGCAAAGACACTGATTGACATTTACTTCTGGACACCGGATTCCGGAATTGCAGTAGGAGGAAACGGAACCATGCTAAACGGAAATGCTGTCATTATTAAAACTACTGACGGAGGTAATTCATGGCAGCAGGTTCATAAAACCACACGTTCATCCGAATGGTGCTGGAAGATCTCATTTATATCAAGAGACATAGGATTTGTAAGCGTAGAGCGCGAAGTCGGCGGACCCTCTTATATATTGAAAACTACAAACAATGGCTCAAACTGGGCTGATATATTTTTTGTGAACGGATATGATGAAGAGGGAATTGGTTTCGTAAATGAGAACACCGGCTGGGTCGGTGGATGGACCGGTCCGACTTATCAGACTACAAATGGCGGAGTTAACTGGCAATTAGCCGGCTGGGGTACTAACATGAACAGATTCAGATTTCTGAGTGATACACTTGCTTATGCTGTCGGTGACAGGGTTTATAAATATTCCAGAGGACTTGTAGGTATTCAGAATGTATCTTTTGATATTCCGGATGCATTTACTTTGTATCAGAATTATCCTAATCCGTTCAATCCTGTCACGCAATTGGAATTTGGAATTTCGGATTTAGGATTTGTTTCATTAAATGTATATGATATGCTTGGAAATGAAATAAAAGCTTTAGTTAATGAAAAACTATCCCCGGGATTGTATAAAGTTGAATTTAATGGATCAGATCTTCCATCCGGAGTTTACTTATATAAACTCGTATCAAACAAATTCAGTGAAGTGAAAAAAATGATATTGCTAAAATAAATTTAAATAAGTAAAATCAAACACGACCCTCATCGATTAATAATTAAAATTTAAAATTATTGATTTTAATGTAATTCCAAGGAGGTCAAAATGAAAAACTTCACTATTCTACTCATTCTTAGTATACTCATCCTGCAAAATTCTTCGAAAGCACAGGGACTGAATGATGTTTGTTCTGTTAACGGTCTTGTTGTCTGGGCAGTCGGAAACAACGGACTCGTCATAAAATCGAGTGAAGGAGGGAATTTCTGGTCGAGAGTATTTGTCGGAAGCAATTCCTATAATGCTATAGCCATGAAAAGCGTGAACATTCTTATTGCAGGAGATAACGGTGAACTACTTAGAAGTAATAATAACGGAAACAGCTTTTCACCGATACCCCTTGGTATATCCTCAAACCTGAATTCAATTTATTTCTTTGACAACTTAAACGGCTGGATCTGCGGAGACGACGGCGTGATTTTTAAAACAACTAACGCAGGTGTAAACTGGAATAATCAAACTTCCGGTTCAGTTCAGAATCTGAATCAAATTAAGTTTACGAGTCTTCTTAAAGGAACTGCATGCGGAGCCAACGGTACTGTATTGCTGACTACAGACGGCGGTTCCGGCTGGACATCTGCAAATGTTCCGACAAACAAAGAACTCCTTTCAATAGATTATTTCGGTAATGCAATTTTTTCATGTGGCGTTGAATCTGCATTTATTAAATCAACCGATAACGGGATTACATGGAGTACAGTTGATTATAAAATTGAAACTAAATCTGACATAAATACTTTAGCCATGCAGAATGAGCTATCTTATTTCTCAGCCGGAGGCGGTGGTTTTATAAGATACTCTTCAAACGGAGGTCAGACGTTTGACTTTCAGACAAATCCACTCTATGCAGACATAAAAAAAATATTTCTACTCGGTCCGAATGCATGGGCAGTAAGCTATTCAACCAATGCTGTAATCAGGAATAATACTTTTCCTGTCAGATGGCTTTTGCCTGCAGGTGTCAGCCAGAGCTTTACATGGGAATTGAAAATTCCTCTGAATTTTTATACATCATCCGGTAATGTTTTTGCTTTTAATCCGGCTAATAGAAATGAGATCTTCGTTACAGGATCAAACAGGATTTACCGTACATTGAACAGAGGTGACAACTGGACTCAGATCGCAACAATACCGGATTTCCCGACAAACTCCATATCAAATGCTTTTATTATATCTCCGAAAGATACAAATATTTTTCTTGTCGCTATGGACAGCAGTTTTACAGATGTCGGGAAAGTATTCCGCTCAACAAATTACGGTCAGACCTGGTCATCTGTTTTTTCAAGCAGACGAAATTCTGATGGCTGTCCTATTGAAATGGATCCGAATCATCCGGATACGGTTTATTATGCACCGTCGGATTCTTTTCTCTACAGATCGACAAATTTCGGGAATACCTGGAGTCAGGTTGGAACAAAAAGATTTGATGATATTTGTATTGTTGAAGTGCTGGAAGGTAATTCAAATATTATTCTCACCGGTGACGCCAGTTCACACGGGACACTCTACCGTTCATCAGATTATGGCTCAAACTGGACAAATGTCAATGATACTCTTTCCTTTGAAATTCCCGACATAGCAAATTCAAATTTAAACCCGTCTTATGTTTATTGCGCTTTTTATGAAGGTATCGGTGGTTTGAAGAGATCAACTGATAAGGGAATCAACTGGACAAATGTAAATATTAATTACCGGGCATGGGCTGTTGATATTGCACGGGATGATCCGACAACATTTGCTTACGGTACATGGTCGAATAATCCGATTTATTTAACGAACGACGGCGGAGTTACTTTTACTCAAACTGCAATTATTCCCGGAGGAACCTTTGCTTTATACTATTACGATAGAACGACATTGTTCGCACAGATGACCGAAGGTTTTTACAAAATGAAAATAAACTATTCCGTTCCGATAGGAATAAATCAGATCAGCAGCATTGTTCCCGATAAATTTTACTTATCACAAAATTATCCGAATCCGTTTAATCCGGTAACAAAGATTAAATTTGATATTACGCAAGACGGGAGAAGCGAGACGCAGGACGTTAGAATGATTGTTTTTAATATGCTCGGGAATGATGTAATGACTTTAGTTAATGAAAAACTTTCTGCGGGATATTATGAAGTTAAGTTTGACGGAAGTAATTTTGCAAGCGGGATTTATTTTTATAAATTAGAAACAGGAAATTTTGCTGAGACTAAGAAAATGATATTAATAAGATAGAGTACATTAAATATAATGTGTATAGTATTTGTATTCTTATCAGTCATAAGATTAAATCAAACTTTATTGAAATTAAAATTATTATTTCTTTACTTACTGCTTAACAATTGTGTCGTTCATTCGCAGCAGGTCACGAGTTTTGCTGTCATCGGTGATTACGGAGAATCCGGTCCAGATGAGTTAGCTGTTGCAAACCTTATCAAAAGCTGGAATCCGGATTTTATTATTACTGTTGGTGATAACAATTATGACATTGGTTCACAGTCGACAATTGATCTGAACATAGGACAGTATTTTCACGAATTCATTTATCCGTACTATGGAAGCTATGGAACCGGAGCAACTGTAAACAGATTCTTTCCTTCACTTGGCAATCATGACTGGGGTGTGCCGGGGGCTTTGCCCTATCTTAATTATTTTACATTGCAGGGTAATGAGAGATATTATGATTTTATAAAAGGACCCATTCATTTTTTTGTAATAGACAGTGATACAAATGAGTATGACGGAAGGGACAGCAGTTCTATTCAGGCTCAG
The DNA here is from genome assembly GCA_964399995.1 of uncultured Ignavibacteriaceae bacterium. Taxonomy (GTDB): domain Bacteria; phylum Bacteroidota; class Ignavibacteria; order Tepidaquicellales; family Tepidaquicellaceae; genus JAGPCH01. Next base: position 7,607 of record CAYNTN010000148.1, on the reverse strand, counting down.
TGGCTGAAAAGTGCAATGCTGGCTTCTTCATCAAGATTCAATATTGTGTATCTGCATCATCCTCCATTTTGCTCCGGCTTATATTCCGGCTCTGAGGAAATAATGAGATGGCCTTTTAAAAAGTGGGGTGCATCTGTTGTCCTGGCAGGTCATGAACATCTTTATGAAAGACTTACAAGGGATGGTCTCACATATATTGTGAATGGGCTTGGAGGAACGGTCAGAGGTTTCTTTGGATTTCCTTTGTCAGGAAGCCAGGTGAGATACAGGTCGAACTTCGGTGCTATGCTTGTGAACGGATACAATGACAGTCTTGTTCTGAAATTTTATAACATTGCAAATTCGCTCATAGACAATTATAAAATTTTGCCAGCTGCTAAAGCTTTAACTTTAAGTGCTGAGATAGAAGGTTTTTATAATTCTGTGACAAATACAATGACACCGGACTCAGTCAGAGTTTATTTGAGAAGTTCATCTGTACCTTTTCCGATACTGGATTCAGCAAAGGGAATTTTAAATTCTTCAGGCAGCGGTACATTTAATTTTTTAAAAGCAAACAATGCCACGGGATATTATGTTATTTGTAATCACAGAAATTCAATGGAGACCTGGAGCGCTGATGCAGAATTATTTACTGCTAATATCCTGTATTATAATTTTACAACTTCTTCCTCAAGAGCTTACGGCAGTAATTTAATTCTAAAAGGATCGAAGTATTGTATTTATTCAGGTGATGCTTATAAAGATGGTTCGGTAGATTTGTTTGATGTCATACAGATATATAATGATGCACAGAATTTTCTGACAGGATACGTTCAGTCTGATGTAAACGGTAATTTAACCGTTGATCTTACAGACGAATTGATCGCCTACAATAACAGTATAAATTTTGTATCGCTGCTCAGGCCTTAAGCAAGATATTCGCTAAGCCTTTTACTGATCTCATCGCGGTTTAAAGTATTTTCAATCTTATTCATCTCATCGACTAACTCTTTAATCAGAATTTTTCCCTTTTCTTTTGAAGTATCTTTAATAAAACCGTCAAAGACGGTTTCTCCGTTTAATGCACGGTTGATCTCATATTCTTTGTTATGCTCGGTAAGCTCAGTATAGTATACTACTCTGAATTTTTTATTAAATTCCTTTTCCCGGTAGATCTCGAACATTGTTTTGTCAGATTCAAATGCCATTTGTTTTGAATTTAGTTTATGCAATCTTACATAAATCATCCATATATTTAAAGAAAATAATTTTTACATTTAACCTTGAAAAGGGGAGTTACGGATAGCACTCTGGAATGACAAATCTTGACGTTAATTATTTTTAAACGTTTTGAACTGATGAAAAGGAAATCTCTGACATATTGATGTAATGAATTTTTATTTTTAAAGATGTTTTCTATTTTAGAAAAAATTAATTGAAAGGAATACAAAATGAAATTTACTCTTAATTCTGATATTGCTATCCATGTCACTGATCTCAGGAAGTCTGTAGAATTTTACAGAGATATTCTTGGGTTTGAATATATCGAAGGGGATGATGAGTTTGTAAGGTTCAGGAAAGGGGATATTGATTTTTACATTAACAAAGCAGATGCGGTCATTCCTCCGATTCTGTCCTTTTCTGTTGAAGATATTAATGCAGCTAAAGAACACTTAGTAAAGTCCGGCTGTAAGATCATTAAGGATTCGGAAAAAGCAATTTACGCAAAAGATGTAAACGGGATTGTTTTCGACTTCATTGAAAGTTAATAACTCAAATACCTGTATTTTTACATTTGTAATATTTAAAGCAGTATTTAGATAAACTTAAAATTTTGAAATCCATACTATCATGAAAAATATTTTATTACTTATTCTAACCTTTTCACTCATGTCATTTGCAAATAATTCTTTATACTCAGATGCCAATGAGCAGTTAAAGCAGCTGTTTACTGATTACGATGAATATAATAAAAGGACATATCCCGAAGGAGCAACATATGAAGGAGATCACCGCTATGATGACATGCTCTCAGACAATTCTGAAGAAGCGGTAGAAGCCGGATATGATAGTTCCAGAGCATTCCTTAACCGTCTGCTTACAATAGATTATTTGTCATTAAGCGCCGATAACAAGCTGAATTATGATCTGTTTAAAAATTCAATTGAAGAAGGTCTTGATTATGAAAAGTTTCACTGGGAATATATGCCTCTTGGACAGCAGTGGGGGATTCATATTAATTTTCCTCAGCTTGTTTTTGTGCAGCCGACTACAACCTTTGAAGAATATCAGAAGTATTTCAAAAGACTCAGAGGTTTTGACAAGAAAATTGACAATACAATTGATTTAATGAAGAAAGGGATAAGCAGCGGAATCGTACCTCCGGTATTTATAATGGAGCAGACACTTCCGCAGATGGAAAATATCATGAACTCGTCGGCGGAGGAATCTGCTTTCTATGAGCCAATCGGAAAAGAAAATAAATTAACTGAAAAAGAAAAAGAAATCGTATCGGCTGAACTCAAAGACATTATTCAAAACAGCATATATCCTGCTTACAGGAAGCTTTATGAATTTGTAAAGAATGAATATATTCCCAATTGCAGAAAAGATGCCGGCATCTGGTCTTTGCCGGAGGGACGGGAAAGATATGAAAAAGCCATAAAAGATTATACGACGCTGAGTTTTACGGCTGATGAAGTTCACAATATAGGTCTGAATGAAGTGAACAGAATAGTTGCCAAAATGGAGGAGATTAAAGACAGTATAGGCTTTGATGGAACACTTGATGAGTTCAATACTTATTTAAAGACTGACGAAAAGTTTTATTACACAAATAAAGAAGATCTGATGAACGGCTTTCGGGAAATACTCGTAAGAGTTGATTCAACACTTCCGCAAATGTTCGGTAAATTGCCAAAGGCGAAATATGATCTGAAAGAAATGGAAGAATACAGAGCTGCTTCTGCACCTGCTGCATACTATTATTCTGCGCCTGAAGACGGATCACGTCCGGGATATTTTTATGTGAATACTTATGATCTTGCTTCAAGACCGAAATATACGATGACTTCACTTGCAATGCATGAAGCAGTTCCGGGACATCACCTTCAGATATCGATTGCGCAGGAGTTAAAGAATCTTCCGAAATTCAGAAGGGATCTTGGAGTCACTTCTTTTGTCGAAGGCTGGGGTTTGTATTCTGAAAGTTTAGGTTATGAAACGGGCTTGTACGATGATTTGTATCAGCTATACGGAGCGCTGACATTTGAAATGTGGAGAGCATGCAGGCTTGTTGTGGATACAGGAATACATGACAAGAAGTGGACAAGAGAACAGGCATATGAATTCATGAGAAAATACACTCCTACCGGTGATCAGGATCTGCAGTCGGAAATTGACAGATATATATCCTGGCCCGGGCAGGCACTGGCATATAAAACCGGTGAATTAAAAATAAAGGAGCTGAGAAAAAAAGCGGAAGATACACTTGGTGAAAATTTTGATATAAGAGCATTTCATGACAAAGTACTGGAAAACGGAGCAATCCCTCTTCCGCTGCTTGAGAAAATCATTGATGATTGGATTGCTTCGCAGGCGAATTGACGCGAAACGTAAGACGCGAGACGCAAGACGCGAGGAGTCAGATGTCAAATGTGAAATGTCAGATGTCAAATGTCAGATGTCAAATGTCAGATGTCAAATGTCAGATGT
>CAYNTN010000148.1:0-3811 GCA_964399995.1 uncultured Ignavibacteriaceae bacterium | reverse complement strand
AAATGTCAGATGTCAAATGTCAGATGTCAAATGTCAGATGTCAAATGTCAGATGTTTAAGAATAAAATAACAACTTTTAGCTATCAATTTATCAATTATCAACTATCAATTATCAAACTATCAATTATCAACTATCAATTATCAACTATCAACTATCAACTATCAACTATCAATTATCAATTATCAACTATTAACTAAATTCTATCTTGAAAAAAATTCTACTATTTCTATTGTCAGTTCTATTTCTTATTGCTGACTTTTCATACTCACAATACAGCAGTCCGGAAAGCGTAACTTATGATACAACGGGACACAGATATTTTATTTCAAATACAACCAGTCAGAAAATTGTTCAGCGTGACAGGCAGGGAGTGGTCACGGATTTTGTGACAGTTGGAAGCGGGATACACGGTGTTACTGTTCATAACGGAAGAGTTTACGTTTGTAATCAGACGCGCATCAAAGGTTATGATCTTACCACTGCTGCTGAAGTATTTAATGTTACAATATCCGGCTCGACATTTCTCAATGATCTTGCAGTTGATAATTCCGGAATTATATATGTAACTGACTTTTCCGCAAGAAGAATTTATAAGCTGAATACTAATACATCTGAATTTTGGATCTATGTTTCTAATACAACTAACCAGCCCAACGGAATTTATATAGATACTCCGAGAAACCGATTACTGGTATGCTGCTGGGGTGCAAATGCTCCGATAAAATCTGTAAACCTTTCCGATTCATCCATTTCAAATATCATTACAACTTCATACAACAATTGTGACGGAATTTCTTTAGACAGGAATGAAAATGTTTATATATCTACTTGGGGAATTCAGTCTGTCGTAAAGTATGATATCAATTTTGCGAACTCACCTGTAATAGCAGCAAGCAGTCTGAGTAATCCTGCCGATATTTATGTTAATAAATTAACTGATACGCTTGCAGTTCCGAATGCCGGAAATAGTACTGTTACTTTTTATTTTCTTAATACTCCTGTTGGCGTTAATCAAAATAGTTCTTCAATCCTAAATACATTTGAACTATTTCAGAATTATCCCAATCCTTTCAATCCGGTAACTGTTATCCGTTATACATTAACCGAAAATCAGTTTACTTCTTTAAAAGTATTTGATATCAGAGGAAAAGAAGTTGATGCTTTGGTAAATGAAAAACAAAATCCGGGATTTTATGAAGTAACTTTTAATGCTTCGCGGCTTTCTTCGGGTATGTATTATTATAAACTTACAAGCGGAAACAGTTCAATCGTGAGAAAGCTGACTTTAATCAAATAGAGCTAATTTTTCATTTATATAATCCGGTAATATCCAAAGGTTTTTACATACAATATTTTACATAAAACGGTCTGACTCTGTGAGAGTATTTTATTTTATTGTCCCGTTTTTTAAGAAATTGTAAAAATAATTTTTATACTTTAATATAAATTCATTTAATAAATTAAAACCTAAAATTATGAAAACAAGATTATTCATTTCGGTGATTTTAACATTTATCACATTAATTCCGGTAAGAGTTTTATTTTCACAGGAAAGAGGACAACAGCCACGCACTCCCATAGGCATGGAAAAACCAAACAAACCGTTTTATAAAAATCAAAAGCTTAATACCTCATTCCCACAACAAAGGACAATGCCAGTTCAGAAAAGCGTTTCAGCAAATGAAATAGTTTTAATGAATAAAATTAAAGCGGCAAGACAATCGGGTAATATGCAGGAAATGTCATTGTACAGAGAGCAGTTAAATCAGCTTCGGGGAGTTGTCTCAAAAAAAAGTGAACAGGGTGGATATGTCAGCAGAGGTACAGGAAAGATAATGCACAGAGGAGCCGTGAACATAACAGTTTCACCGGTATTTTATGGAGGCAATATACAGGCCATTACAACAGTTACGGAGCAAAGAGGAAATAACATCGGAAGAATTTGGACAATTGTCTCTTACAACAATAATCCCGCAGTAACAGGAACATCGGGAATATTTTCTGAAACACGATTTCTTTATTCTGATGATGAAGGAGTTAACTGGGTTGATTATGCTTATGCTTACAATCCATATGAACTTGCCGAACCGGATGCAATTGATGCTGAAATAATTGAGGATAACACTGGCACTAAATATATGTATGTCTCTTACGGAGCAAGAACAATAAGTGACGGCAAGTATATTTGTAATTTAATTGTAACAACGATCAGCGGAACAGTCACGGGAAGCGTGCAAAGACTCGAGTGGCCCGGATTCGATTATTTTGATACTAATGTCAGTTATTATAAACCAAGAATTACTTCCGACAATGCTTTCTGGACCGGAGGTGCTTATTTATATATCGCAGCTTGTCAGGATAGTTCAGGCGGAATGGATAATTACTTCGGTGAAAAAGTTGCGATAATTACTAATACCACAGATCCTAATCCTTTTATTGATTATAAACCTGAAATATTCTGGTCATACTCCGCTGGAAATCCTCCGTTTCAGGGCAACTGCGACGTAGCCTGGTTTGATGATCCGGATAATGGCGGCGGCTCTGTTATTCTTGTTGAATCAGGAGCTTACTTCAATACTGCAATATATCTGTATGAAACTCCTGATGTCGGGTATCTCGGGCTACCGACTTATGAAGGTTTTCTTGATACTGATCTGCTTCCGAAATCTTACGCTTACGTTGCATCAAACGGATTATATCAGAATCTTATGATAGTAAATTTAAGCGAGTATGATGTATCTGATTATGATGTACAATATTTTTCAACTGTTGATGCGGGTGATACATGGACTAACGGCTTTGTTTCTTATACATTTGACGATGACAGAAGAGCAGATATCGCGGGGTTAAGAAATGTGTATGGAAGTTTTTATACTGCTCATGCAGATTTCAACAATTCATTTGACAATGTTTTTTATTCTGTTGCAGTTGACAATCAATGGGGAAGTCAGAATTCACCTTTGAATGTCTATGATGCCTCTGTTTATGCAAATCCCCGTCCCGGTTTCAGATTGGGTTCTGTAGACAGCTGTTTTGTTGTTTGGTCAGAATATTATAACAACAATGTCTGGGCTTCGGGCGGATGTTCAGGCTCTCCTGTAGAAGTCAGCAATCTGTATGTCAATGTTTTTATAGAAGGCTATTATGATCCGAGTAATTACATTATGACCAGGTCTGATACCGTAACTGTTTCATTAAGGGAAGCTGTGTCGCCTTTCAATATTGCAGAATCAAAGAAAGGAATTCTTAACAAGTTTGGAACAGTGATTTTAAATTTTTCCGAAATAAATAAGAATACAGATTACTACATAGTGTTAAATCAGCGTAACACGATTGAAACATGGAGTGCATCACCGGTTAACTATAACGGAGGAAATTTCATATACAAAGATTTTATTTATAGTTCTTCCGAAGCATACGGAGCAAATGAAAAGTATCTTGGAACGGATAAATTCGAGTTTGATTATTACGGTATGTTCAGCGGTGATGTGGAACAAAACGGCTTTGTTGATCTGACTGACGTGCTTGCGATTTATTTTGATGCAAATAACTTTCTGACGGGATATGTAAGCTCTGACCTGAATGGGGACGATATAGTTGATCTTACGGATCTGACAATTGCTTATAATAATTCGATTAGTTTTGTGAGTGTTAAGAAACCGTAATAGTCTATTTTATAGTAGTGAATAGTCAATGGTCAATGGTAAATAGTGAAACGTGAAACGTCAAACGTCAAACGTCAAACGTGAAACGTCAAACGTCAAACGTCAAACGTGAAACGTCAAACGTCAAACGTCAAACGTCAAACGT
>CAYNTN010000147.1:0-11265 GCA_964399995.1 uncultured Ignavibacteriaceae bacterium | reverse complement strand
ATATCTCATACCTCATATCTCATACCTCATATCTCATATCTCATATCTCATATCTATGCAATCTTACAATCATAAACCCTGTACGTCTTATACACCTTCGCTCCCAGCTTTTCCGCCGCCTGTTTCATTGCGTAATTATCTTCGAGAACCCATGAGATCTCAGCGCCGCGGACACCTTTACGGTTTCCTTCTTTAATAATATTTCCATACAATATTGCATCAATCCCCTTCTTCTGATATTCTTTTTTGATTCCCATGATTATCACACGAAGCTGATTGATCTTTTTCTTATTAGCTAAAAATTTAAATATGCCGAATGGAAATAATTTCCCGTTAAGTCCTTTGATAGCCTGATTTATGTCAGGTAATGCAAGTGAAAACCCTATCGGCTCTCCGTCCTTTTCTATAAACTCAACATAGTCCGGATCGACGGCAAGCTTCAGGTTTCCTGCTATGAATTTGAATTCATCTTCAGTCATCGGGACAAATCCCCAGTTCTTTTCCCATGCATTGTTGAAGATCTCCCTGACTTTCTGAACTTCGTTAGCAAAGTCTTTCATATTAACTTTACGAACTGTCAGGTTTTCTTTTTTTAAGATCATCCCGCCTATTCTGTCAAGCTTAGCCATCATGTTATCATTTTTGATAACATCCTTATCGATCCACAAAGCCAACAGATCATTGGCTTTTTTAAATCCGTAATCTTCGATTAGATCTATGTAATATTTCGGATTGTATGTCATCAGCATTACAGGAGGCTTATCGAAGCTGTCAATGAGAAGTCCCACCTCATCATTTATTGAAGGTGTGACAGGTCCGCGTATTGTATCCATTCCGTTCCCTTTTAAAAACTCACATGCTTTATCAAATAACAGCCGGGAAACTTTCTTATCATTAACGCATTCAAAAAATCCGAAGAAACCGACTTTATCTTTATGGAATTCATTATGATTATCATTAATGATCGCTGCAATACGTCCTGCGATCTCACCGTTTTTCCGGGCAAGCCAGAGCTTGATCTTGGAGTGCTGATAGAAAGGATTTTTCTTTGTGTTCAGATTATTCTTTACATCAAATCTCAGTGGTTCAACCCAGTTTTTATCATTTGCATAAAATTTATATGGAAATTCTATGAACTTATTTTTCTCAGATTCGGATTCTACCAAATCTATTTCGATTTTGTCTGACAATTTATTTATTTTTTATTTTATAAAAGAATGACTGCATTACTTAAGTGCTTAGTCTGGGTGTGAACTATAATTGCTTAAGGCAGATGAATTTGATTAGATTCTAAAATCAGAGGTGTAACAATAAAATCCATTTATACAAAAATAACGAAATGAAATTTAAAAAGATAATTAATAAATAAGTGTTGAGTGTGTGGAGTGTGTGGAGTGCATTGAGTGCATTGAGTGTGTGGAGTGCATTGAGTGCATTGAGTGTGTGGAGTGTGTGGAGTGTGTAGAGTGTGTAGAGTGTGTAGAGTGTATAGAGGTATAGAGTGTGTAGAGTTAAATTTTCTCTAAAACTTCCTTTGTATGACCGTCTACTTTCACCTTATTAAATATATCCTGTATCTTACCTTTCTCATCTATTATATATGTAGTTCTCTCAATACCCATGTATTTCTTTCCGTACATACTCTTCTCTTTCCACACATCATAAGCTTTGATCATATCGAGACTTTCATCAGAAAGTAAAGTGAACGGAAGGTCATATTTTTTTTTAAACTTCTGATGTGATTTTGTATTATCCTTGCTGACTCCGATCACTACAGCATTCTTCTTTTCAATGATCTTAATATTGTCCCTGAAGCTGCAGGCTTCTGCGGTGCAGCCGGATGTGTCATCTTTCGGGTAAAAGTACAAAATTACTTTCTTGCCTTTTAGATCTTTCAGACTGACTTTATTGCCTTCGTCGTTTACTAAAGTAAAGTCAGGCGCTTTGTGACCGGGTTTTAGCATAATTCAGTGTTTTGTTTTAATATTTTTCAAGATTAATTCTATACATTAATTCTGAAAATTTTAACCATAGAGACACTGAGAGAACTGAGTAGCTCGATGGATTGATTTTCAGAAAGCAGTAATTAATGATTTAATTTAATATTATTTTTTTTATTTGTAAAGTTAATGATAAGTTTTCTCTGTGAAACTCTGTGTTCTCTGCGTCTCTGTGGTTAACTAAGTTAAGTTTTAATTTATCGTCTCCCACCCTACCTTGTCAAAATTCCTCTTTATCAATAATGCTGCTGCAAATCCTACTAATAAAAATATTACTCCGATAAATAACTGACCGAATATAATTTTACCGAAACCGAACAGAAATGAATAAACTAAAATTATTCCTGCTATCCAGTTAATGAATAATAAATAATATCCGGAGTCTGATTTCACATGAGTTAATTTATCTGAAATTCGTTTCCATCCTATACCTCCCGGATGAACTCTTGTATAAAACGAAATAAGCTTGCTTTCATCAGTTGGCTTTGTGATAAATACTGTCAGTAACCAGGCTAAAGTAGTTATGGGAACAATTATAAAAAGCTTATTCGGAAATTTCACATCAAAATTACCAAAATACAAAACTCCATAAACAACAAACGGAGTAATGGTAGCAACAATCTCGCTTATCGCATTCACTCTCCACCAAAACCATCTGAGAATTAAAACCAGTCCCAGTCCCGCTCCGCATTCTATTACAAAGCTCCATACTCCCGAGATTGTTGTCATCTGAGTCGTAACAATGACAGAAAGAAACATGAACACTAATGTCATCAGTCTTGAAACAGTGACATAATGCTTTTGTGATTTTTCTTTAGCGACAAATCTCTTGTAGAAATCGTTGATGAAATAAGATGTTCCCCAGTTTAAATGCGTTGCAATGGTAGACATATAGGCTGCAAGGAATGCAGCAAGAAGCAACCCTTTCAGTCCAACCGGAAGAAAGTCATTCATTGCTTTTACATATCCTAAGCCTTTATCAGCATGAGAAAGATCAGGGTAAATTACAATGGCACAAAGTCCCACGATTATCCACGGCCATGGTCTGATGCAATAATGTGCGATTTGAAAAAAAAGTGTTGCGTAAAGAGAATTCTTTTCATCCTTTGCGCTCATCATCCTTTGAGCGATGTAGCCGCCGCCGCCGGGTTCAGCTCCCGGATACCATGAAGCCCACCACTGAATTCCTATAAAGGCAAGAAATGATGAAACTGTTAATGCTAATATACCTCCTGCTGATTCGGGCGTTGTATCCGCAGTTATCTCGGGAGTGAATCTCATTGCCCAGTCAGGAAGCTTTTCCTGTAATCCGCCGATGCCTCCTATCTGAGGAGCATTCACAACAATAATTGCCAGAATTATACATCCCAGCATGGCGAGTATGAATTGAAATGCATCTGTCACCGCTACTCCCCATAGACCTGATAATGCTGAGTATAATGCTGTCAGTAACATACAGCCTCCGACATAATAAATTGCATTCGAAGAATTTACATACTCGGGAAACATCCCGATAAGTATTTTTATCATCGCAAGATTCACCCAGCCCATTATAACCGTATTCATGAATACTCCCATGTAAATTCCTTTGAAACCCCTCAGTATAGCAGCAGGTTTACCGGAATATCTGAATTCTATAAACTCTACATCGGTGAGTATTTCCGCTCTTCGCCATAATCTTGAAAAGAAAAATACAGTCAGCATTCCGCCAATCAGCATGTTCCACCAGAGCCAGTTACCGGCAATTCCGTTCTGACCTACAAGCTCAGTTACGGCAAGCGGTGTATCCGCGGCAAATGTTGTGGCAACCATTGATGTTCCTGCCAGCAGCCAGCCTAATTTTCTTCCGGAAAGAAAAAAGTTCTCAATCGAACCGCCCGCTCTTTTGGAAAAATAAATACCGATTGCTAAGGAAATGATAAAATAAAGAAGTATAATGACCCAGTCTATAAGATGCATTAAGTTTTAGTTTAATGTTTGTTTGAGTCTGCAAAAAATTTAAGAGCAATTTAAATTATGTTTTTCTAAATAGAAATGTAGATTTGAAAAATTACCCCGGCGAACTGTGTGAACTATGATGATTTTTGTAAAAACTCTTCATTGGAATTTAACACTAATGTAATGAATCAATTTTCTTTTAACTTCCTTTCATCCAGGTAATATCTAAACCAGTAAACATTTTCTTTGTTCTCAAAGATTTCTTTTTTAAAATTTCTGTTTGCGGGATGTGCTACATGAATTATGTTAAGCTTGTTTGGATACATCGATTGAATTACGTCTTCGAAATACGTGAGGAAAACTCCTGATTGACTGTAACCCAAAGGTATATCATAAAATACAAGTACGGAATTTTCCGGGAAATCAGAATGCAGGTTTTTTAACTGAACAGGTATTTCTCTTGCAATCTCACCTGCTTCATTCCAAAAATTAGCATTCTGGTTTATTTTATAAATATTAATTACGGAGTAGATAATGATCAAGGTCATTACCGGGATTTTAAGTTTCTTATATTTCGTCATCAAATTGTTAAGCAGAAAACCGATAAAAAATATTATCCCAAACATTGAGAAATAAGCAAATCTCCCGGTATAGCCTCCGATTAAACTGAATGGCAGATAAGTAATAAAAATCCACAATAAAAAAAAAATTACATATTTCCACTGTGATTTATTTATCCAAATTAAGCTGACAAGACTAATTATAAATAGAACAAGAACTGGTGTGTTCTTTGCAATTTGAAAATTGAAATAATCTAAATAATTAAAAACCCATCTTTTAAAATTTGAAGCCATCTCATTAGCTTCCGGCAATCCATAAAGAACGATTTTTCTGTAAATAAAATAAAATGCAGTCAATAAAATAAAAGGAGCCAAAGAGACAATTATTTTTTTAGTGTTCTGAAAATTAAATTCATTAAAGAGAAAATAGGAAATTAAACAAAGAACCGGCAGAGCAATTGAAGATTCATAACACAGAAGTGAAAGAAAATATGAAATGAAAGACAGGTAATAATATTTGGTTTTGTTTTCTTTATTTATTAAAAAATTAACAAAAAAAAACAGTGATGATGAAATAAACAGAGAACCTAATAATAAAGTCTGGCTGGATATCCAGCATATGGCTTCATGAAATGGAAAAAAAAACAGTGACAGGATTAATATTAAAAAGCCAACCGGTTGAGATTTGAAAATTAGAACAGCTGTTCGAAACACAAAGAATAATACCGCAGAATGTAAAAAAATGCTTATTAAATGATATCCTAAAGGATTCTTCCCGAAAAGAAGAAATTCAATGTAAAACACTAAACGGGTCAATGGTCTGTAAAGCGCACCATGACCCCATCCGCCCCAAAATGTCGATATTATTTCAAAAAATGATTTGTCTTTTAGCCAGTTATAATCATCATTAACAAAATAAGAATTTATTGAAGGGAAATACAGGACAAGAGTGACAAGAAAAATCAAAGCAAAAAGGACATAACCATTTATTTTGTACATTGAATATTTTTTTAATGCACTATTAAATAAATTCTATAATTTAGATAGTTGTGATAAGAACATCATCTAAAATATATTCAGCTTTACTCCTTTTTTGCGGATGTTCTTAGTAAGTTTTTCTATTTCCTTTAATGTCGCATTGATGTTGTCAAAGAATTTATCGTCAGTAAGAAACTTGCCGATACCTTTATCTTTGTTTTGAATATCGGATACTACTAAATTCAGGTTGCCGACTAAAGTATCAACTGAATTTGTTAAGGTTTGAATTTCCAGTAGAGTGTTCTTTAGTTCACGGCTGTTATCACCGACAGCCATATCCACATTCCCGACCGTACTTTCAAGCTGAGAAGTTATACGATTAATGCCGTTTCTGCTGTCGCTGACGAGCGAATTGAGATTACCGGACGATGTGGAAAGATTTGCTAATGTAGTTTTCAGATTTGATTTCAGGTAACCGTCGCCTACTATATCATTAACGTTTAAAATCACTTTATTCAGATTCTCAGTCGAGGTTTTAAAATCACCAAGAAGACTTTTTACTTCGGATGTAATATCGGAAAAAGAATTCATCAGTGATGCAAAATCTGCTCCGGGATTTCCGTGGAGCGGCTGATCCGGATTTACTTCCTCACTGCTCTTTCCGGGTTCAATATAAAGAACCTTGCCGCCTGTCAGCTCTGTCGCAGCAACGTAAATATCATAATCCTTCTTGATCTTTATTGACTTGTCAATACTAAACTTAATCAAAACAGAGTCTCCGACCAGATCTATTTTATCAATCTTGCCTTTGCGCACCCCGTTAATGCTAACCATGTCCCCCTCATTTACACCGCTGACCTTCGGAAAAAAGACTGAATATTCCTGCATTGAAAGATTTACCGTAAATCCTTTTGCCCAGAATATTGTAAGCAAAACAACCAGAGCAGCTATAAATACAAACAACCCAACTTTAAATTCACCAAACTTCTTTGCAGCCATTTATCAGTTTAATTTTGAAATATTAAGAATCTTATATTTTATTACACCGTCCGGTACCTGAACCTCAACAGTTTCATTTTTCTTTTTTCCAAGCAGTGCCTTTCCAATTGGAGAAGTAACTGATATCTTATCCATTTCAAAATCAGCTTCCTCAGGGGAAACTAAAGAAAAAGTAATTTCCTCTTTTGCCTTTATATCCAGAACTTTTACAACCGATAAAATATAGACTTCATTCTCAGGCATATCTTCAGGTGATATGATCTTTACTTTTGAAAGCATTACTTCAAGTCTGCCGATCTTAAACTCATGATGACTCTGCGCTTCTTTAGCTGCATCATATTCCGCATTTTCACTCAGGTCCCCGTGTGATCTTGCCTCAGCAATTTTTTCTGCAATCGCTTTCCTGCCTGTGGTTTTTAATTCTCTTAATTCATTTTCAATTTCTACTAATCTTGTTCTTGTTAAGTAGACTATTTCTGATATTTTCATCATTCAGTTAATTTTTTTCCTTTTATTTTTAGAAATCACTTTTTTATTGAAATCCTGTGAGTTTATTAAGAGTAAATGCCCAAGCTTATCTTTTTTTGTTTTAAGATAATTTTCATTGGACGGATTTGACTTAATTTCAATTGGAACACGCTCCGTGATCTCAAGCCCGTATGCATTCAGACCGATTACTTTTTTCGGATTATTTGTCATCAGTCTCATTTTCCTTACGCCGAGATCCCTTAATATCTGAGCTCCTATTCCGTAATCCCTTAAATCAGGTTTGAATCCAAGCTCAATATTTGCTTCAACAGTATCCCTGCCTTTTTCCTGTAGCTGATAAGCTTTTAACTTATTATGAAGTCCGATCCCTCTTCCCTCCTGTCGCATATATAGAACAACTCCGTTTTCATTTTCTTCTATCATCCTCAGTGACTCGTGAAGCTGCTCTCTGCAGTCGCATCTTAAAGACCCGAATACATCACCCGTCAGACATTCTGAATGAACTCTTACTAAAACAGGCTTCGCCGGATCTATTTTTCCTTTGGTGATTGCAATGTGCTCTTTCGAGTCAACTTTACTTTTGTATAAAACTATCTTGAACTTTCCAAACTCGCTCGGCAGATTTGTATCTACTAATCTTTCTACAAGCTTCTCCTGTTGTAATCTATACTGAATCAGATCCTGAATTGAAATAATTTTAAGATCAAATTTATCCGCAATCTCAAACAGATCAGGTAATCTCGCCATTTCACCGTTGTCTTTCATAACTTCACATAAGACTCCTGCCGGGTAATGACCTGCCAGTTTCGCCAGGTCAACGGTAGCTTCAGTATGCCCTGCTCTTCTTAAAACTCCTCCTGCTTCTGACCTTAGCGGAAAGATATGTCCCGGTCTGCCGAGTTCTTCCGGTTTTGTTTTCTTATCTATTAATGAGAGTATGGTTTTATTTCTGTCAAAAGCCGATATGCCAGTCGTAGTTCCTATTCTGTAATCAACGCTCATGGTAAAAGGTGTTTCATGTAATGAAGTGTTAGTCCTTGTCATCATTCCAAGGTCAAGTTCATTGAGTCTCTTCTCTTCCATTGGTACACAAATCAATCCCCTGCCGTTTTTTGAAAGAAAATTAACAAGTTCAGGAGTCGACTTCTCTGCTGAAAAAATCATGTCTCCTTCATTTTCACGGTCCTCATCATCAACTACGATCACTACTTTTCCTTTTTTAAAATCAGAAATAGCAGAAGAGATAGAACTTAATTTATATTTACTTCCTGAGTCTTTCAACTTTTTTCAACTTTTAACTTTTAACTTTTAACTTTTAACTTTTAACCCAATAATGATTTTTTCTCAGGCTCAACATCAGTCACACCGACTATGGTTGTAATTGCTGATCTTTCCATTTTCATCTTAACATTGTCAGAAACTTTTACAAGAATGGTTTTATCCTCTATGGCTTCGATAGTTCCGTGAATACCGCCTGCTGTAATAATTTTATCGCCTCTCTTTATTGATTCGAGTAACTTAGCTCTTTCCTTCTGTCTTTTCTGCTGAGGTCTTAAAATTAAAAAATAAAATATTACTATAATCAGAAGAAACGGTACAATTGAAGACAATATTGATTCCATTCCTCCCGGTGCTTGTTGCAGAAATATAAGATTCATTATTTTGATTTTAGATTTTAAATTTTGGATTTTAGATTTTTTGTTTTGCTCATTATTCATTGCTCATTATTCATTGCTCATTGCAAAGATATTTTTTCAGAAAACTTTTTTTAAATTCCTTAAATGAATTATTATTTATTGCTTCTCTGGCATTTTTCATTAAGTTCAGATAAAAACCAATATTATGAATTGTCGCCAGCTGCACTCCCAGTATTTCATTAGAAATAAACAAATGTCTAAGATATGCCTTCGAAAAATTAACCGAAGTATATGATTTATATTCTTCATCAGGAGAATTAAAATCATTCTTAAACTTTGCTCCTTTAATGTTGATCTCTCCGTTAGTCGTAAACAATCTCCCGTGCCTCGCATTTCTTGTCGGCATCACACAGTCAAACATGTCAATGCCTCTCTCAACACATTCTATCAAATCAACAGGCGTTCCGACCCCCATTAAATATCTCGGTTTTTCTTCCGGAAGAAGATTAGTTGAAAAATCTACAAGATCATACATCAAATTATTCTCTTCGCCTACAGCTAGTCCGCCGATTGCATGTCCGTCAAAATCAATCTCGTTAAGCGTTTCAATGCTTTGTTTTCTGAGGTCTTCAAATGTACTTCCCTGGTTTATTGAAAATAACCTTTGTGAAAAACCGTATCTGCTGTTTGTATTTTTAAAGTGATCAAAACATCTTTTCTCCCATCTGGCAGTCAGTTCAATTGATTTCTTCACAACCTTCTTTTCAGAAGGATGAGGCAGACATTCATCAAGCGGCATCATTATATCCGAGCCAATAACTCTTTGTATCTGAATTACTTTCTCTGGTGTGAAAAAATATTTATCTCCGTTTAAATGAGATGAAAACTCTACTCCATCTTCAGTGTTCTTATTCAGTTTTGACAGACTGAAAAACTGAAAACCTCCGCTGTCTGTAAGAATGCTTTTATTCCAGTTTATGAATTTATGAAGACCTCCGGCATTTTCAATAACTTCTTCTCCAGGTCTGAGAAACAAATGATAAGTATTTCCTAAAATTATTCTCGTATCAAACTCATCTAATTCACGATGCTCAATTGCTTTAACAGTTCCCAAAGTTCCTACAGGCATAAAGACAGGCGTCTCAATTTCCGAATGCTGTGTCTTTATCTTACCTGTCCTTGCTTTAATGCCGGACTCCTTGCTATTTGAAAGAACTTCAAAAAACTTATCCATAGTATCTCTATTTTGATAAATCCCAAATCCGAAATTCCAAATCCCAAATCATCTTACCGCTTCCCACTTAGTTGCAATTGATTTCCTTAGAATCAAAACCGAGACGGAATTTATTGTCCAGTTCCACCAGACTCTTACGTAACCGAATTTCCTGTATCTTCTCGGCGACTCATATACTATCAGATCTCTCCTGAATTTAATTTTGCCATAACTCCTGAGCCTTTTATATAAATCAAAATCTTCACCTGCTGCTAATGCCTCATTATAGCCGCCTGAACTGATAAAAATATCATTTCTTATAATTTGACATTCTCCTCTTCCCATTCCGAGAATTAATTTATTCAGAAGTTCTACATAATAATTAAAAAACCCATGAAACAATTTATCTGACAACTTTAACTCTTCTGGAAAAACTTCAATGCGACATGCAACCGCCACTAACTCCTGGTTATCAAGTTCATTCAAAACTTCACTGAAAAAATAATGCACATCTTTAATGTATGTATCTGCATTTAAAAAAATAAGAACATCTCCCGGAGAATTTTTAGCACCAGCATTCCTTCCCTGGGAGATGTTCTGCGGAAATTTCTGTGTATGTAATATTATCCTGTCAGCATGTTTTTTTGCTATTTCAACTGTTGAATCCGTACTTCCGCCGTCACTTACCGTTATTTCAATGTTATATGAATTCTTGATTTCTTCCGTGAATTGTAATAATAATCTCTCAATTAATTTCTCTTCATTTAGAGAAGGTATTATTATGCTTATTTTTTTCTTAACTCCGGAACTTTCATGCATTAATCAAAGAACTGTATCCTTTTTTATCAAGGGTTTTTAAACCATTGGCAGAGATTCTGATAGTTACCCACCTTTTCTCTTCCTCAAGCCAGATTCTTTTCTTTTGTAAATTAGGCAGCTGCCTTCTCTTTGACTTATTATTTGCGTGTGAAACGTTATTTCCTGTAAGTGGTTTTTTACCTGTAACTGCACATGTCTTTGACATTTCTTTTCCCTTCTGCTATTGTTTATATGGTTTGTATGTAGATTCGTAAACTTTCATGTTTCTGTCTAAGAATTTATATGTTCCCTTTTCCGTCTTGACTGTATCAACTGCTCTGACATTAATAATTTTTGTTTCCTTATTTGTATCCGGACACATCACTATTAAATCTGTTTTTTTGCCAAGTTTACTTGCCTTATCAGCAAATGTTTGTTGTTTTGCCATTTTTTATTTCTGTTTAATTTTTACAAATATACTTGTTCAATGTTCAATGTTCAATGTTAAATGTTCAATGTTAAATGTTGAATGTTGAATGTTAAATGTTAAATGTTGAATGTTAAATGTTAAATGTTGAATGTTAAATGTTAAATGTTGAATGTTAAATGTTAAATGTTAAATGTTAAATGTTAAATGTTAAATGTTAAATGTT
>CAYNTN010000146.1:0-11544 GCA_964399995.1 uncultured Ignavibacteriaceae bacterium | reverse complement strand
ATCATGTTGCTCTTGCGGTCGACGAGATAGATGAATCCCTGTTCGTCGCGCCGCGCGAGGTCGCCCACGCTCACGTAGCCGTCGTCGCGCATCGCCTCGCGCGTCTTCGCCGGGTCGTTCAGGTAGCCGTCGAACGCGTAGGGCGTGCGCGAGTGGAGTTCGCCGACCGCGCCGTCGGCCACGTCGCGACCGGCGTGGTCCAGCATCCGGACGGGGCCCGAGCCGGTCCACTCGCGCCCGACCGATCCCAGGTGCTCGATCTGCTCGTCGGGCCGCAGCAGCGTCACCCACCCGGCCTCGGTCGAGCCGTAGAGCTCGTAGAGTTCCGAATTGCGGAACTGGTCGAGGATCGCGAGCTTGGTGTCCTTTCGCGCGGGCGCCGACGAGATCATGAGCTTGCGCACGCAGGCCACGTCGTGCTTCGCCCTGACGGCGGCCGGAAGGCCGAGCGCCATGACGTAGTGCGTCGGCACGAGCGAAGTGAAGGTCGCCCGGTTCGACGCCAGCGTCGCGAGGAGCGCCTCGGGGTCGAAGCTCCTGCGGTCGTCGATCACGCAGGTCGCGCCCAGATGGGTGAACGTGAACGCGAAGTAGAGCGAATTCGCGTGGCACATCGGCATCACGAGCAGCGCCGTGTCGTCCGCGGTCAGTCTCATGTCGAGCGCCGTGACGAGCGAGATCAGCGCGCTGCCGCGGTGGTTGCGGATCGCGCCCTTCGGACGGCCGGTCGTGCCCGACGTGTACATGAGCGCCCACGCATCCTCGGGCTTCACGCGGACGTCCGGCTCGCGGTCGGAAGCCTTCGCGAGGAGCGCCTCGTAGTCGGTCCATCCGGCTGGAGCCGCCCGGCCGACGTGGATCCACGACGTCCGCGGTATGGCCAGTTCCGGCCGAAGTGGCTCGACGACCGGCGCGAGGTCGTCCTGCACGATCAGCGCCTTCGCGCCGCTGTGTTCCGCGATGTAGCGGATCTCCGGCGCCACGAGGCGGAAATTGATCGGGACCGCGACCAGCCCAGCTTTCGCCAGCGCGACGTAGATCTCCATCCACTCGACGCGGTTGTAGGCGAGAAGGCCCACGCGGTCGCCGGGCCTGAGGCCCGATCCGGCGAGCGCGTTCGCGAGCCGGCAGGCGCGCGCGTTCCACTGCGCGAAGGTCAGCGCGCGGCGCGAGTCGCGCGTGCCGATCGTCTCCGGCCGCAGCCGCGCCTGGGCCGCGACGATCTCGCCGACGTTGAGGATCCCGCTCACGCGCGCCGGGCCTTCTCCGCGTCGTCCCAGGCGGTCAGCGCCTGGTAGTCCGGCACCCAGCCCAGGCCCTTGCCCGCGTCGGACGAGAGGGCGTCCTGCGTGACCACCACGTCGACGAGCGCGGGCGCCTTCGCCAGCGCCTCGCGCAGCGCTCCGGCGAGCCGCGCCGGATCGCTCACCCGCTCGGCGTGGAGGCCGAACGCGCGCGCCATGCCCGCGTAGTCGCTCCACGCGAGCGTGGTGCCGACGACGCGGCCGCCGTAGTTCATCTCCTGGTCGAGCCGCTCGATGTTCCACGCCGCGTTGTTCGCGATCACGAACACCGCCTTCGCGTCGTGCCGCTTGGCGCTGTCGATCTCCATGGCATTGATCCCGAACGCGCCGTCGCCGCTCACGACGACGACCTGCCTCCCCGGGTGGACGAGCGCGGCCGCCACGCCGTACGGCGTCCCCACGCCAAGGCAGCCGAACGCGCCCGAGTCGAGGTACGCGGCAGGCGCCTCGAGTCCAAGCCGCGCGAAGCTCAGGATGTCGCCGCCGTCGGCGATCGTGATCGCGTCGGGCGCGAGCACCTCGCGCAGCGCCGCGAAGATGCGGTTCGGGTGCATGTGGCCGTCGTTGCCCGCGGGCGCGGCGGCGAGTCCGGCCGCGTACTTCGCGGCGCGGCGCAGATGCTCGTCGCGCAGGCGTGCAGTCCACCCGGTGTCGAGCGTCCCGCGCCGGGTGATCGCATCGGCGATCGCTGCGAGCGCGAGCCCCGGATCGGCGAAAAGCTCGACCTCGCCGCGCCGGTTCTCGCGCAGTTCCTCGGCGTTGTCGCCGATCCGCAGCCATTTCGCGTTCGGGAACACGGCGGGCGAGCCGTACCCGGTCTGGTAGTCGAGCTTGCGGCCGACGACCACGACGAGGTCCGCTTCCTGCATCGCGCGCGCGCGCACGGCGCCCACGTACGACGGATGCGAGCCCGCCACGAGGCCGCGGCTCTCCTGCGTGTCGAGGTAGAGCGCTCCCGAAGCGTCGAGGAAACGCACGAGTTCGCGGCCGTGGCCCATCGCCCCGCGCCCGCTCAGGACCAGCGGGCGGCTCGCGCCCGCGACCATCGCGGCGGCCCCCGAGACTTCGCGCAGGTCGGGCGGCAGCCTGCGCCGCGCCTTCGGCACCAGGTATTCGTCGAGCACCACGCCGTCGGGCACGACCTCGCGCAGCACGTCGGTCGGAACCTCGAGGTAGACCGGCCCGGGCGGATTGCCGTCGCCCATCGCCGTCGACCACGCCTTGTCGAGGTCGCGAAGCAGGTTGTCCGCGGTCCGCAGCGTGCGCGAACTGCGCGTGACCGGCCGCATGATCGAGGCGTGGTCGATGCCCTGCAGCGGCCCGAGGTCGTCCTGCGGAACCGGCGCGCAGCCGCCGATCAGCACGACCGGCGCGCGCTCGAGATGGGCGTTCGCGATCGCGCTCACGCAGTTGGTGACGCCCGGACCCGCCGTCGCGAACGCGACTCCCACCTCGCCGGTCAGCACCGCGTGGCAATGCGCCATGTGCACCGCCGCCCCTTCGTCGCGCACGTCGACGATGCGCACGCCGCGCTGCGCGAGCTGGTCCCAGATCGGCTGGATGTGCCCGCCCTGCAAGCCGTAGACGCGCTTCGTGCCGCGCCGGACGACGAACTCCGCGATCCACTCGGCCGCGCTGCGGCCCTGCACTCGACTCATGGGTTTCCTCGGAAAGGTCGGAGCTGCCCTCGCGGCGCAGCGCTCCCGCAGCTTCGGAAAACCTACCCCAAGTCGCGCACCGCGCCAAGCTCTACCCCGACGGCCGGCCGGGCCTGGAGTCGCTGCCCCGGGCCGCAGCGCCCGTGGCACGACTGCGGCCTCGGCGGGTCACGCCAGTTTCCTCCTGCCCGAACGCGTGGCGGCCACCAATCCCCGGCGCCGTGCAGGTCCGTACAATCCCGCCGGGCAAGCCCGACGGTCGTTCCGATCACCCTCCAGGGGAGCAACGCATGAAACGATGGAAGCGACTCGCCGCCGGCGTGGCGCTGTGCCTGCCGCTGGCGGTTCCGGCGCAGGCGCAGCCGGCCGACACGCTGAAGATCGTCGTTCCGTTCGCCGCCAGCGGGCCGACCGACATGATCGCGCGGATCATCGCCGTGCCGTTCGGCGAACTCGTCGGCAGGAAGGTCGTGGTCGAGAACCGGGGCGGCGCAGGAGGCGTCGTCGGAACCGCCGTGGCGGCGCGAGCCCCCGCCGATGGATCCACGCTGCTTCTCACCACGTCGAGCCTCGTCATCACCGCCGGGACCACGCCCAACCTCACCTACGACCCGCGCAAGGACTTCGACCCGATCTTCCTGCTGGGCGAGGTCCAGACGATGCTGGTGACGCGCTCGACGCTCGGCGCGGCCGATCTCGACGCGCTGGTGGCGAAAGCCAAGGGGCCGACCCGGCTCAACTACGGCTCGACCGGCGTCGGCGGCACGATGCACATCGGTGCCGAACTCCTCGCGCGCTCCGCGAAGGTGGACATGGTGCACGTCCCCTACCGCGGAGCCGCTCCGGCGATCGTCGCGTTGCTGGCGGGCGACATCGATCTCTTGAACGCCGACGTTCCGGTGCTCCAGCCGTACGTGAAGGACGGACGGGTCAAGGCGATCGTCATCTACGACACCAAACGCTCGCCGCAACTCCCCGACGTCCCGACCGCGAAGGAAGCGGGCATGCCCGGCCTCATGCTCTCCAACTGGTACGGTGTCCTCGCCCCGGCCGGCATGCCGGCCGATCTGCGGCGCAAGTACGAGGAGGCGCTCGCCAAGGTCGTGCAGATGCCCGACGTCGCGGCCCGGCTCGCCGAAGCCGGGTTCAGCGGCCCGCGCGATTCCGCCGCGTTCCGGACGAAGCTCGCGGCCGACTTCGACCGCTGGATTCCCTGGCTCAAGGAAGCGGGCATCAAGGCGCAGTGATCGCGCGCCGCGCGCCGGTCGCCCGTTCGGGCCCGCCTGCTTGCGCGAGCGCCTCGCCTGAGATCGACGGCGGGCGGCGGTTCGCGCGGACTTCGAAACGGACTACTCGCCGCGATCGCGCATCGCGCGCTCACGCGCGGGGCGCCACTTGTCGTGGACGAGGTCGTCGGGCAACTCGGCCTCGTCCCAGAATCCGAGCAGGATGCCCTTGCGCTGCGACGCGCCGCCCATCGCGCGGATCTCGTCGTCGGAGATCGTCGTGCGCTGCGACTGGCGCAGGCCCCAGCGCGACAGCGCCTCGTGCTTCCGCGCGCACTCGCCCCGGTGCCGCGGGTCCGCGCCCAGGTCACGCAGCTCGCCGGGATCGGCCTCGAGGTCGAACAGCATCGGCCGGAAGCCCGGCGCGTGCACGTACTTCCAGCGTCCGTCGAACAGCATGAACAGGCGCGCATCCATCGGCGCGACGCCGAGCGCAGCGGCCGCCGGCGTCATCGAATAGTCGTATTCGCTCACGGCGAAGCTCCGCCACGGCGCTTCGGTTGCGCCATGCAGCAGCGGCTGCAGCGCGCGGCCTTCGAGACGGTGCGGCTGCGCCGGACCGCCGCAGGCCTCGACGAAGGTCGGCACGAGGTCGATGCTCTCCACCAGCGCGTCGCATACCGTGCCCCGCGTCGCGTCGGCCTCGGGCGAAGGGTCGAAGACGATCATTGGAATGCGCACCGACGGATCGTGGAACAGGTCCTTCTCGCCCATCCAGTGGTCGCCGAGGTAGTCGCCGTGGTCGGAGGTGAACACGATCATCGTCTGCCCGGCGATGCCGCGCGCGCGCAGGTGGTCGAACAGCACGCCGAGCTGGTCGTCGACCTGCGTGACGAGTCCCATGTACGCGGGGATCACCGCGCGTCGCACCTCGTCGCGGGAGAAGGCGCGGCACACGCGCGACTTCATGAACTCGGCGTAGACCGGGTGCGGCGAGTCACGCTCGTCGGGCGAGCGCACCGGCGCGGGAACGTCCGCGGCACCGTACATCGCGTGGTAGGGCGCGGGCGCGATGCAAGGCCAGTGCGGCTTGATGTACGACAGGTGCAGGCACCAGGGCTCGTCGCCCGCCTCGTCGATGAACGCCATCGCGCGGCGCGTCATGTACGGCGTCTCGGAGTGCTCATGGGCGACGCGCGCCGGCCGCGAAGCGTTGCGAAGGAGCCAGCCAGAGAGCAGGCTGCCGTCCTCGTCCGCGGCGGCGTTGGCCCAGTCGTCCCAGCCGTCGTCGCCGGCGTAGCCCTGCGCCTTCAGGTAGTCGTTGTAGCGCGCGGGCCGCGGATCGTAGCGCCCGTCCGGCCCGCTGCCGTGAAGGCCATCGTCGCGCTCGAACGGCTCGAAGCCGCACTCGGCCACGCGCACGCCGATGATCGACGCCGGGTCGATGCCGAGCCGCGCCATGCCCTCCCGATCCGCGGCCATGTGCGTCTTGCCCACCAGCACGGTGCGGCGGCCCAGCGGCCGCAGGTAGTCGCCGAGCGTCGCCTCGCCCACCTTGAGCGGGAAGTTGTTCCACGCTGCGCCGTGCGACTGCACGTAGCGGCCGGTGTAGAAGCTCATCCTCGACGAGCCGCAGATCGTCGACTGCGCGTAGGCGCGGGTGAAGCGCACGCCGCGCGAGGCCAGCGCGTCGATGTTCGGCGTGCGGATCGACCGGTGCCCGCTGCAGCCCAAGTAATCCCAGCGGAGCTGGTCGCACATCACGAACAGGATGTTGCGCACCATCGCGCGAGCGCTGCCGCCGCTACTGCTGGTATCCGCTCCGCTTGACCACCGGCTCCCACTGCGCCCTGTAGGCCTTGAGCGACGCGGCGGTCTCCGCCTGCGACAGCGACACCGGATCCATGCTCGCGTCGACGAAGCGCTTTCTCACCGCGGGGTCGGCCATCACCGCGGAGATCTCCTGCGCGAGCTTCGCCGCCTTCGCGGCGGGCATCGCTTTCGGGGCGAAGAACGTGTTCCAGCCGGTCGCGGCGAGGTCGATGCCGCTCTCCTTCAGCGTCGGAACCTCCTTGACGAATTCGGAGCGCGCCGCGCCGGAGACGGCAAGGATGCGAAGCTTCCCGCCCTTGTGCAGCGGCGCGAGCGCGTCGATCGTGTCGACGGCCACCGGCACCTGACCTCCCATGAGTTCGGTCGCGAGCGGCGCCGAACCCTTGTAGCCGACCACCTCGGCCTTCACCGCCGCGCGGTCGCCCAGCATCAGCGCGAAGAAGTGCGGCAGGCTGCCGGTCGCCGGCACGCCGAAGAACGCCTTGTCGGGGTTCGCCTTGAGCCACGCCAGCAGCGCACTCATGTCGCGCGCGGGCACCTGCGGTCCCACGGCCACGCCGAAGTCGTAGGACGTTACCTGCGTCACCGGCAAGAAGTCGGCGTTCGGGTCGTAGCCCGCGTCCTTGAAGACGATAGGCGCGACGACGGCGATCGCCGGATTGCCCAGCATCAGCGCGTTCTCGCTCGCGCCCGCGTTGCGGAACTGCTGCGCCGCGAGTCGCCCGCCCGCGCCGGTCTTGTTCTCGACCACCACGGTGGTGCCGTACTTCTCGTGCAGCGCCTCGCCGACGAGCCGCGCCGCGCGATCCGACGCGCCTCCCGGCGCGTAGCCCACGATGAAGCGCAGCGGCTCGTCGGACTTCTGCGCCATGGCCACCCCCGCCACCCAGGCGAGCGCGATCGCTGCGATCAAGCGGGTAAACGTCACGTTCGCCTCCTTCGATTCCGCCGGTGCCCCGCCGAATGGGGGCTCACGGACAATCGGACCATCGGAGCCGCGCCATCCGACCACGGCCGGCCCGACGCGCCCGTCCGCCCGCGTCCGGAAAGCAACGCGGCGATCCGCGGGTTCCCGCCATCCCCTCAGGGATGCGGGAGGACTCCGCGGGTCGGCGTCGATCTTAGCAGAGGGAGTGCGCCGAGCCCGCAGGCTCATCCGGCGGCACCGTTCTGCCGCCCATGCCGCCCCCGCCCATCCCGCCCGCGCTTGCGGTCGGGTCGCCCAACCTCGACAATGCCCGCGCCGCCGGCGTTGCGCGGATTCCCCTCCCCGTGACCGCCCCGAACCCTCTCCGATCCGAAGCGATGCCTCCCGCGCTGACCGACACGCTCGCCTGTCCGGACTGCGACCTCAAGCAATCGGTCCCGCCGATGCGCCCGGGCGGGAGCGCGCGTTGCGCCCGGTGCAAGGTGACGATCGCGCGCAACCCGGTCGACCCGATCGACCGGCCGCTCGCGCTGACCTTCGCCGCGCTCGCCGTGTTCCTGATCGCGAACGCCTCGCCGCTGATGGGACTCTCCGCGGTCGGACGCGAGTCCTCGACCACGATCCTCGGCGGTTCGCTGGAACTGTGGAACCGCGGCAGCGAGATCACCGCCGTGTTCGTCGCGTTCTGTGCGGTCGTCGCGCCCGGCGTCTACATCGCGTTCATGCTGGCGGTGCTGCTGGCCGCGCGCCGGCCGCCCGCGCCTGCCTGGGTCGGACGCCTGCTCCGCGTGGCCGCCCAGGTCGAGCCCTGGTCGATGAACGAGGTGATGCTGCTGGGCATCCTGGTGGCGCTCATCAAGATCGCGCACCTCGCCACCGTCGTGCCGGGTATCGGGCTGTTCGCGCTCGGAGTGCTCGTCGCGCTGCTCGCCATCATCGCGATGACGTTCGACACGCGGACGATCTGGGCGCGTGTCACCTGGGTCGACGGCAGTCCGCCTCCTGCCCTCGACGGGCCGGGGATCAAGCGCAGCGGCGCCGCACGCATCCACGCTGCCGCCGGAGCCATCGCCTGCCCGGCCTGCGCGCTGATCTCGGTTCGGCCGGCATCCGGCCGTGCGGCCGCCTGCCCGCGGTGCGGCGCGACGCTCGTCGAGCGGGCGCACTTCTCGATCCAGACCACCTGGGCGCTGGTGATCGCCGGGAGCGTCCTGTTCGTCCCGGCCAACGCGTTTCCGGTCCTGGTAACCACGACGTTCGGCGAAACCGAGTCCTCGACCATCCTGCAGGGCGTGGTGTTCCTGTGGCAGGACGGTTCCTGGATCCTCGCTCTCATCGTGCTCGTCGCGAGCGTGGTGGTGCCGCTCGGCAAGCTCGTCGCGCTCGCCTACCTGCTCGTGACCGTGCAGAACGACTCCGCGAAGAGCAACCACGACCGCACGCGGCTCTACCGGCTGGTCGAAGGCATCGGCCGCTGGTCGATGCTCGACGTGTTCGTCGTCGCCTTCATCGTCGCGCTGGTGCAGCTCGACCCGCTGATGTCGGTCGCGCCGGGCATCGGCGTGATCTACTTCATGGCGGTGGTGGTGCTGACGATGTTCGCCGCCCACTCGTTCGACCCACGCCTCATCTGGAATCCCGGCTCCCGCAACCCCGTCCCGCATGGCTGATCCCGTCGACGACACCGAACTCCCGCAGGCGATCCCGGTCGCGCCCAAGCGCAGCCGCATCTCGATCGTCTGGATCATCCCGGTCCTCGCCGTGCTGGTCGGCATCGGCATCGCGGTCCAGCGCGTCCGCAGCGAGGGCCCGACGATCACCATCGTGTTCAAGGCCGCCGAAGGCATCGAGGCCGGCAAGACCTTCATCCGTTACAAGGACGTCATCATCGGACAGGTGAAGACGATCCAGTTCACCGAGGACTACCAGAACGTCGAGGTGACCGCCAAGATCCACAAGCGCGCGGCCGGGCTCATGGTCGACGACGCGCAGTTCTGGGTGGTCCGCCCCACCATCAGCCTGTCCGGCATCTCCGGGCTCAACACGCTGCTCTCGGGCAACCACATCGGGTTCAAGGCCGGCGAATCGCACCTCGAGCGGACCGAGTTCGTCGGCCTCGACAAGGCGCCGCTGGTCGCGGGACAGCTCGGCAGCGAATTCACGCTCAAGGCCGACGACCTCGGGTCGCTCGCGGCGGCGTCCCCGGTCTACTACCGGCGGCTGCCGGTCGGCCAGGTCATCAACTTCGACCTCGCGCCCGACGGCAAGTCGGTCGAGATCCGGATCTTCGTCTCCGCGCCCTACGACAAGTTCGTGAGCCTCGGCACGCGCTTCTGGAGCGTGAGCGGCATCGACGTGACCCTCGACGCCAACGGGTTGGGCGTACACACCCAGTCGCTGGCGTCGCTCCTCGTCGGTGGCATCGCCTTCGACGCCCCGCCGTTCGTCCACGACACCGCACAGGCACCGCCCGATTCCGCGTTCACGCTCTACTCCGAACGCGCCCTCGCGATGAAGGCGCGCGACGCGATCACCCGCCAGTACGCGCTGCGGTTCACCGAATCGCTGCGCGGTCTCGCGGTCGGCGCTCCGGTGACCTTCCTCGGCGTGCAGGTCGGCGAAGTGATCGACATCGGCTTCGACTTCGAGGCGGACAAGGCGAAGATCGCACCGCGCGTCGCGATCTCGTTCTACCCGGAACGCCTGGTCGGAACACAGGATCCGGAGCAGCGCGCGAGGGTCGAGCAGTTCCTGAAGGGCGACGAGAAGCGCCGCAACGCGTTCCTGCAGCGCATGATCGACGAGCGCGGCCTGCGCGCGCAGCTCCGCACCGGGAGCCTGCTGACCGGCCAGCTCTACGTTGCTTTCGACTACTTCCCCCTTGCGCCGAAGGCCGCGATCCGCACGAGTCGCGGCATCCCGGAACTCCCGGTGGTCCAGAGCGACCTCGTCGACCTCACCGCCAAGCTCGCCAGCATCCTGGACAAGCTCGACAGGCTGCCGGTCGAGAAGATCGCCTCCGACTTGACGCGCGACCTCGATTCGCTCGATCAGACGCTCCAGAGCGCGACGAGGCTCATCAGCCGCGTCGACACCGAGCTCGTCCCGTCGATCAAGACCGACCTCGAGGCGCTGCACCGAACGCTGGAAAGCGTCGAGCGCACGGTGAAGAACGCGAACAGCACGCTGGTCGGCCCCGATGCGCCGGCGCAGCAGGAACTGCGCGACGCGCTGGTCGAGTTCACGCGCGCGGCGCGGAGCCTGCGCGTGTTCCTCGAATACCTCGAGCGCCACCCCGAATCGCCGATCCGCGGGAAGGCGGCCGAAAACACCTCCGGGAGCAAGTGATGCACCCACGTGCCGGCCTCGCGATCGCCTGCCTCGCCTCCTGCCTCTCCGCAGGCTGCGGCACCTCGCCGCCTTCGCGGTTCTACGCGCTCGC
Organism: uncultured Ignavibacteriaceae bacterium; assembly: GCA_964399995.1. Classification (GTDB taxonomy): domain Bacteria; phylum Bacteroidota; class Ignavibacteria; order Tepidaquicellales; family Tepidaquicellaceae; genus JAGPCH01. Next base: position 1,153 of record CAYNTN010000146.1, on the reverse strand, counting down.
CGCCACCTCCGCGCCGGCTTCCGCGACCTCGTCGCTCGTGGTGGCCGTAGGGCCGGTCACGGTGCCTTCCGTCGTCGACCGTCCGGAAATCGTGGTCCAGACCGGGCCGAACGAAGTGCGGATCGACGACTTCAACCGCTGGGCCTCGCCGCTGCAGGACAACCTGACGCGCGCGCTCGCGGACAATCTGTCCGCGGACCTCGGCACCCCGCGGGTGATCCGCTTCCCGCAGCCGATCGCGATCGAGCCCGACTACCGCGTCGTGGTGGAGGTCCGCACGTTCCAGTCGGAGCCGGGCGTGGCGGCGACCCTCGACGCGATCTGGACGGTGCGGCGAACCAAGGACGGAAAGACGCAAACCGGGCGCACCGCCGTGCGCGAACCGGTCGCGGAGAAAGGCTACGACGCGCTCGCCGCGGCGCACAGCCGCGCCGTGGCGCGCGCGAGCCGCGACATCGCCGACGCGATCCTCGCCCTGCAGCGCGGCACCTGACCGGCTTCCGTCAGGGCAGCGACCCCGCGCGGCTCCCGGGCCGCGCGGCCTCCGGACGGCCTGTGCGACAATTCGGGCTCGCGGACTTCCTCCGCGCCTGCCCCGGACAGTCCCTCGCTTGCGCCGCACAAGCCGCCTCAAGGAGTTGATCGCCTCACCCCGGATCCTCGTGATGCCGGGGGTGCATGACGCGCTCGGCGCGCGGCTCGCCGAAGCCGCGGGCTTCGAGGCGATCACCCAGGGCGGCTACAGCGCGACCGCGTCGCTCCTCGGCGCGCCCGATTCGTCGCAGCTCTCGTTGACCGAGATGTCGCAGATGTACTCGCGCCTCGCCGACGCGACGTCGCTGCCGATCCTCGCCGACGCGGACACCGGGTTCGGCAACGTCACCAACGTCGCGCGCACCGTGCGGCTCTACGAGAAGGCCGGCGTGGCGGGCCTCTTCATCGAGGACCAGGTCTTCCCGAAGCGCTGCGGCCACATGGCCGGCAAGGCCGTCGTGCCGACCGCGGAGTGGCTCGCGAAGATCCGCGCTGCGCTCGACGCGCGCGTGGATCCCGACCTCGTCGTGATGGCCCGCACCGACGCGCTGGCCGTGCTCGCGCTCGACGAGGCGATCGAGCGCGCGCAGATCGCGCGCGAGGCCGGCGCCGACCTCCT
>CAYNTN010000145.1:0-11550 GCA_964399995.1 uncultured Ignavibacteriaceae bacterium | reverse complement strand
AGTAGAATGAAAATTCCAAGCTGAAGCCCGGATAAATTTCTGGATAATTTCATTTTGACCTCGGTTTAAGTTTTAGAAATAGTTTTTGTTTGTTACGGTAAACAAATAAAAAATGTTGGCTTATGCAAAATTGCTGTTAATTTTTATTAACAAAAATTTTCTTAGAGCGTGATTCATAAGATTCATAAGATTCATAAGATTCATAAGATTCATAAGAAAATCAGGTATTTATTTAAAATGGGGTACTCAGACTATAAATAAAAAAGTAAATTCTATTTAATATCCGGGGATTTCAACTGTCAGCTAAAACCATTCAATTCTTTATAAATAATATTCACATTCTTTGCTTTAAGTGCAAGTGATGAAATAAAATTACTTTCAGCTTCAATATCAAATAAACTCCATTCTTTAACTTCATCCGGCTTGTTTTTTATCATTAAAAATTTTGGTTCATCGCCGGGTTTTAAAGTTACAGAAAAATCAGCAAGAGGGTGGGAAAGTCCTTCGCCAATGGCTTTTATGAATGCTTCCTTTCTTGTCCAGCAATTGAAGAATGCCGTTTCAATATTATCCTTCTCCACAGTTCTAAACTCATTCACTTCATCCTCTGAAAAAAATCTTTCCGCTATATCTGCTGCATCCGGCATCTCCTTGATTTTTTCCAGATCTATTCCTACTTCAATATTTAAAGCGAAAGCATAAAATGCCTTCCCGCCTGAATGAGCAAGATTGAATTTTACAGGACTGCTCTCAATATACGGCTTGCCTTTATCCAGATAAGAAATCTTAACTGATGCTGGCGATTCGTTCAGATACTTTCCGAGTATAATCCGGAGTAATCCTCTGCCTGAAATAAAATGATTTCTGTCTTTATCGAATCTGAATCTGTTTGCTCTTTGAAGTTCATCCTGAGAAAGTAATTTCCTGAAAAAATCTAATTTATCCAGTGGAGCATCAATTGATTGGCGGTAAATGTGTATATCACCATCGGATATAATCATTCACTTTATTTTAATTGTTTTATGTTCAATTCTAAATTAATTCAATCGGAAAACTATTTCAATTCAATAGGAGGAATAAATTGAATTAACATATTGACGGCTTCGTATAAACGTCAGCTTAAGTTAACTGATATCCTTTAAAGTCAAAGCGACCTTCTCAAATTTACCTGGGTTTTGGATTATGTAAATCAGTTTTCTTGCAACATCATCCGGATTTGCGAGCTCATTCTTTTTATGATAATCAATGAATTGTCCTACCATGCTGAAATCTTCCGGAGAGACTTTTCTCAGCTCAGTCTGCATTTGAGTATTTACCACTCCCGGTCCTGCCGAAAAAATATGAACCGGGTTAACAGGAAATTTCAGCTTCTGCTCTGCATCAGCTACTTCACTGATCATTGCCAAAGCTGACTTTGATGAACAGTAGGTTGACCATGATTCAATTGGTCTGTATGCAGCGCCTGAACTGATATTCATAATGACTCTTCTGCAATTAAGCAACTGATATTTTTTTAAAAAATTATTCATCAGCAGTGCCGGAGCGATGATGTTTATGCTAAAATCATTGATGATATTTTCAGAAGACCTTTTTCCCAAACGTAGAATTTCACTGACCGAAGCAGAATTATTTATCAGTACAACTGACTCCGGATTTTCGAATTCGGGAAAATCAAATGCTTTCACACTGTTCAAATCACCAAGATCAATTGTACAATGTTTGTAATAAATGTTAGTTATTGTATTTGACCGCGACAGCCCTAAAACATAATTGTCTTCTGTTTGTAAAAGAAGGTCGGCAAGTGCTTTGCCTATTCCTCTGCTTGTTCCTGTGATGAAATAATAATTCATTTTATTGGATTCATAAGATTCATAAGATTCATAAGATTCATAAGATTTATAAGATTGGTAAGATTTGTAAGATTGTAAGAATAATATTTATAGGATTTATAAGGATAATTAAATTAGGTAAATTTGTAAAAAAAGATTAAGCTTTTGATACTCAATTTTATTTAAAATCCTTAAAAGAAACATTTTGCTTATATAAATCATATTAATAAGAAATTAATCGAAAATAAATAATCTTAATAATCTTACCAACATTATGAATCTTGCAAATGTTACTAATCTCACGAATAAAATAGATTTTACATGTGTAGAAAGATTTCTCAGATATGTGAAGATTGATACACAATCCGATCATGATTCGCATGCACATCCTTCCACGGAAAAGCAAAAGGACCTTGGAAGGCTTTTGACAAAAGAGCTGAAGGAGATGGGAATAAAGGATGCTGTGATGGATGAATTCGGATACGTTTACGGAACAATTCCTTCAAACACAAATAAACGTGTACCGGTGCTTTGCTTTTGTGCACATATGGATACATCTCCTGATGTTAGCGGGAAAAATGTGAGTCCGGTGATCCACAAAAATTATAGAGGAGGCGATATTGCTCTACAAAAAAATAAGGCACATATAATAAAAGCTGAAGAGCATCCGCAGTTAAAAGAACAAATAGGAAACGACATTATTACTACCGATGGAACAACACTTCTTGGAGCAGATAATAAAGCAGGAGTGGCAGAGATTATGGATGCGGCAAACTTTCTAATGACTCATCCTGAAATTAATCATGGAAAAATCAGAATATTGTTCACTCCGGATGAAGAAGTTGGCCGAGGAGTTGAGAAATTAGATATAAAAAAGCTCGGAGCTGAAATTGGATACACAATTGACGGATCTGACTTGGGAAGTATTGAAGACGAAACATTCTGCGCAGATTCTTTAACTATAAAAATTCAGGGGTTTAACATTCACCCGGGGTTTGCAAAGGATCAGATGGAAAATGCAGTTAAGATTTCCAGCGAAATCATATCCAGACTTCCTAAGAATACTCTATCCCCCGAAACGACAGAAGGAAAAGAAGGATTTGTACATCCTGTATCTTTGAAAGCCGAAGCAGACACTGCAGTTTTAAAGTTTATCATAAGAGACTTTGAAATTACAGGATTGAAAGAGAAAGAAGAAATGCTAAGGAAAATTACAGAAGAAGTCATGAGTCATTACAGGAAGTCAAGTTTTGAAATAAGTATAGAAGAGTCATACAGAAACATGAAAGAAGTTTTGGATAAAAATCCCGATATAATTAATTATGCAATGGAGGCTATCCGGAGATCAGGCATTAAGGCGAAACTTGATTCCATAAGAGGAGGAACTGACGGCTCCCGTCTTTCATTTATGGGGCTTCCATGTCCGAATATTTTTGCCGGAGAGCATGCATTTCATTCAATATTCGAATGGGTTTCAGTTCAGGATATGCAAAAAGCAGTTGAGACTATAATTAACATTTGTATAATCTGGGAAGAGAAAAGTTAATGTTCCTTTATGCTTAAAAGTATGATACAGTGTGATTTCAGAACTAAAATGAAGAAAAATTTTCTTTGAAAACTATTGCAAATAATTTTAATTATAACTAAATTTTGTTAACTCAAAGGATGCATAAAGGAGACTAACATGAAAAATTCTACAAAGATTTTCATTATGACTTTTGCGGTTTTTACTCTCATATTCAATTCAAATTCATATTCTCAACTGAACGGTAATTACGTGATTGGTAACGGTGGCGACTATCCGACAATAAATTCGGCTGTTGTTTCTCTGATCAATCAAGGCGTAAACGGACCAGTAACATTTAATATAAAGCCGGGAAAGTATTACGAATCAGTAACAGTTGATTCGGTTAAAGGAACCAGTCCACTAAATACAGTAACATTCCAATCACATTCAGGAGTAGCAAACACTGTGAGGTGGTTCAATAATTCTGCTGCGGGTTATTCATATATTCTCAGGATCAACAAAGCGGATTATATTATTTTCAGGAATATTACATTTTCCGGTGATTCGGCAGGGATCAACTCAAGAACACTTATTGATATAAATGATTACTCAGCAGGTATTAGTTTTCTGTATAATGTTTTTAAAACAGACAATTATAAAGCTCCTTCTACTATCTTAATTTACAGTGATGCATCATACATTGAAAATTTAAGAATTAGCAACAATTCGTTTCTTGCAACCGGGGTAACAAATAATTATACTGACCATGAAGGAATAATACTTGAATGTGAAACCAGTTCATTATCAACTCAGATTACAAGTAATAAATTTACTGACTTAAGTTCATCAATAGAAGTTAGCAATTCCGACTCTTTACAGATTGATGGAAATACGATTCAGATGGGGAATTCAATGAATACCAACTTTGGAGTATATTTATTTAATTGTAATGCATTGAAGCTTCTGAAAAACAAAATTAATTCGGCTTATAGCTGTGCCGTAGGAGAAGCCATTGGATATTCGCTTTTAATAACTCATTCAGAGAACACATTAATTGCAAATAATTTTATTTTGTTTACTGGTGGTGCGGTTGCGGTTTTAGCCATTTCCAATTCAAATCAGAGATATAAATATAATACAATAGCCAGCTTCGGAGGAGATTGCCCTAACAATTTATTTATATTCAACAGCAATTCAATCACTCTTCAAAACAATATTTATGTAAATTTTAATACAAATACATCCTACCCCGGATCACCATACAATATTTTCAACTCGGAAATTAATTCGGAGCATAATAATTTTTATTATGATGCACAGTATATTGCTAAGTATAACGGGTTGAATTTAAACGGTATCGATGAATGGAGAGAAGTTTCGGGAGCAGATTTTGAATCAGATGTGAGAACCGTAGATTTCGTATCCAATCTGGATCTTCATCTTGATGATTCATCAATCAATGATTACAGCTTAAAGGGGATTCCTGACAGTGAAGTTGCTGACGATTTTGACGGTAATCCGCGTGATCCTTTTTTCCCTTCAATGGGTGCCGATGAACCTTTTTATCCCTTAAATATTTATGTAATACTTACTTTGTTTATAGAAGGGTTTTACGATCCAATTATGAATTATCAGCCACAGGACACCATTAAAGTTTACCTGAGAAATAACACAAATCCTTATAATATCATTGATTCTTGTGTATCACCATTGTTACCCGGCGGAAAATCAGCTATAAGATTTTTTAATGCACCTCCTGGAAATTATTATCTGTCTGTCAAGCACCGGAACAGTCTGGAAACCTGGAGCAGGACCGGAGGAGAATCTTTTAACACAGGAGGTTCAAGTACTTATGATTTTACAAATTCAATTACCAAGGCATACGGGAACAATTTAACTCTAAAAGGGCACGGATTTTGTTTATACAGCGGAGATGTGGATCAGAATGGAGCTATTGATCTTACCGATGTTCTGGAAGTTTATAATAATTCTTTCAGCTTTTTGTCTGGGTATGAAAAATCGGATTTAAACGGAGATTCTGAAGTTGATCTTACCGATGTTCTTATAGTATACAATAATTCTGTTAAGTTTATCGGTTTAAGAAGACCATGAACAATCAACCGGGAAGAGATTTTTTCTGAATTCAGATGAAATAATTTATTCAATGGATCCGTTTAAGATTAATGAAGATATTTCAATTGCAGAAACGCTTTCCTCAGAATTTTATACAGAGGAAAAATTCTTTGAGCTTTCCAAAGAAAAAATTTTTTCACGAAGCTGGCAATATGCCTGCGATAAAGACTTAGTAAAAGTACCCGGTCAAATCCATCCGTTTTTCCTTCTTGAAAATTTCCTTGATGAACCTCTGATATTAACACGTGATAAAAATGACCATCTTCATTTACTTTCAAATGTATGTACTCACAGAGGAAATATTTTAACAGAAGGAAACTGCATTGTAAAGAATATAGCATGCAGATACCACGGAAGAAAATTTGATCTTGACGGAAAATTTCTCTCAATGCCTGAGTTTAATGAAGTAAAAAACTTTCCTTCAAAAACTGACAATCTTTCTGAGATACCATTTAACACCTGGGAAAAATTTTTATTCGCATCTTTAAATCCTGTTTCACCGCTTCAAAATTTTATCGGAGAAATGTGCTCAAGAATGTCATGGCTGCCTTTGCAGGAGTTTATTTTTGACCCTTCGCTGTCAAGAAATTATCTAGTCAAAGCACACTGGGCTCTGTATTGTGAGAATTATCTTGAGGGTTTTCACATTCCGTATGTACACAGCAGCCTGAATGCAGCTTTGGATTATTCGGGTTACAGAACAGAGTTATACAGATTTTCCAATTTGCAAATCGGAATTGCAAAAAGCGGTAAAGATTGTTTTGATCTTCCGAAAGATTCTCCCGATTATGGTCAGAATATTTCTGCTTACTATTTCTGGATATTTCCGAATACAATGTTTAATTTTTATCCGTGGGGATTGTCAATAAATGTAGTAATGCCTATTAAACCGGATTTAACCAAAGTTTCTTTTCAAACCTATGTATGGGATGAATCAAAATTGAATACCGGAGCCGGTGCTGATCTGGATAAAGTTGAAAGGGAAGATGAAGCTATCGTTGAGAATGTTCAGAAAGGTTTGAAGTCGAAGAGCTATGACAGGGGAAGATATTCTGTGAAAAGAGAAACCGGTACTCATCATTTTCACAGGCTGATTGCTGAGTTCATTGGTTAGAAATGAATATAACTAATGCTATTGCTTTAAAAACACATTAACAGCTCTATTGAATAAATACTTATCTGTATTTTTAGTTTCTTGTCAGATATTCCTGATAATCTTACTTGCGGTAACGGGTGATATTTTTCCGAATAGACCGGTTCTAATACTATTAGAAATTATTTTTGCTGTATTCGGAATATGGGCTATGTATGAAATGAAATTCAGGTTTAATATTTTCCCACAGCTTCTTAAAAATTCCTTATTTATAACATCAGGACCTTATAAAATTGTCAGACATCCGATGTACACTTCAATCATTTTCATTACATTGATCTGGATAATCAATGAGTTTAGCATTATAAGATTGATGGCGTGGCTGCTGCTGATTTTTGTATTAAATGGAAAAACTCTTTATGAAGAAAAAATTCTGCAAAAAGAGTTTCCTGAGTATTATGAATATCAAGCAAAAACTAAAAGACTGATTCCTTTCCTTTATTAGCGACCTGTATTAGGGTCAATCATTTTGCTTGATTCATCCCCATTAATCATTTGTTGATAAGGTCCGTATTTATGCTGTTCTGCTGAGAACTTATCGTCAAACGGCGGAAAAGGAAAATCAATGGGCTTAAATTTTAAATCGGGATAATCATTATTAACGCCAGCCAGCTTAGGTCTTGGCTCGGTGTTAATGTATGCAGCAACATCATATGAATCTTCAACAGACAGAGTTGCATCATTATAAGGCATTTTAGAATAAATAAAAGCAGCTGCAACAAGAAGCCTGTACATACCTGCTCCGACATTATAACTATCCGGTCCCATTACAGGTGGGAAATCATATCCGTTCAGTGAATCAGCAGGTACTTTTACATTTCCCGGATCATTAAGGACTCCGTATCCGTTTTCTGCATGACATGTCATGCAGTTTCTTGCAAAGACCTGCATTCCGTTGGCAGGATTTGCAGCCCTGTTAAGCAAACTTATTTTCGGAACTCCTCTTCCCTCTGCGTGCGAACCTTTAGGAACATAAGTACTCAGCCATTTTAAATAAGCTACAAGAGCATTCATTTCGTTACTGTCATCGGGCAGCATTTTCCCGTTCATGCTCCGTATCATGCACTGATTAACTCTATCTTTAATAGTAATTTCCTTATCCGATCTCGGATCCTTTGCAGGATATGATGAATAGACCCCGACTAATCCAAATACATTTTTAACTGTTCCGCCTCTGAAATGACAATTCTGACAGTCCATATTCGTTTTAAGATATCTTTTCGAAGTATCTTTTACGTCAGGTCCGAGATATTTATAAGTTTCAACAAATATTTTTCTGCCGAGTTTTATGATCTTGCCGTCAACATCATCTTTAATTTCACTCACATCCGGAAATTTCCAGGGAACAATAGAATCCTTCTTAGAAGTAACCTCTTCACTCTTACAGCCGATAAAGGGATGTGAACTATTCAGTATCAAATAAACCGAGAAGAAAAAAGATACTATTAATATTACAACTTTTTGGGAGGAGTTGAGGATTGTTTTCATACTCTATAGGATTAATTACATTAAATATAAAAATTTCTTTTGATAAATTGAATATACAATGAACAATGAATAATGAATAATGAACAATGAATAATTAACAATGAATAATGAGCAATGAACAATGAACAATGAACAATTAATAATGAATAATGAGAAATGAGCAATGAACAATGAATAATGAATAATGAATAATGACTGTTACCCTCTAACTAATAACTAATAACGAATAACTAATAACGAATAACGAATAACGATCTGCGACTTTTTCACGATTCAAAACGTCTAATAAATAGTTAACGTTTAAAGCTTTAAATTTAAAATCAAATGTGTCAGGACACGAACCAATTTCTTGAATTACTAAAACCATGTTACAGTGATGCTTTGAAGTACTGCAAAGCATTGTGTGCAAAGCGGTCGGCTGATGATGCGGAAGACGTTCTGCAGCAGTCATTGCTGAAAGCTTTGGAGAATTTCGACAATCTGAATGAAAAACAGAAATTCCATTCATGGCTCTTTACAATAATTACACGAGAGTTCTTTGATTCTGTCAGAAAAGATTTCTGGAAAAGATTTATCCCGTCGGATAACACACCCTCACCACGGGATATTCCGGAAGTTTATGACAGGATTGAGAACAGTGAACATAAATCAATACTGAACAATGCTCTTTCAAAAATATCCGCAAAGGAAAGATCTGCGATATTGTTATTTGAGATCGGCGGATTTTCAATGGAAGAGATAAGAGAAATACAAAAAGAAAAAAGTATATCGTCAATTAAATCAAGACTGAGCCGCGCAAGAGAGAAGCTGAGAAGGATAATCGAGGATGAAGAAAATAATATCTCAAATTCAAAAAACAAAAGTTCAATTATTATAGGAGATTTAAATAATGAAACAATCAAACTCATCACAGAGCTCGAAGGAAAGTAAATACTTCGATGAACTGAGGAATGAAAACTACGATGATACTTTTCAGGTGACTGAAGCATGGCTCAGAAATATAAATGCAAATTCATCTTATTCAAAAATCAAAAAATCAGAAGGAGTATTCAGCCATATGAAAAAATATTTTGCAGCAAATAAACTGAAGTTAGCCTATACATTTATCATCCTGGCATTTGTAGTTGCCGCCTGTAACTATCCTGTTACTCAGCAGGAAACAGCAGGAGATGTTTTAAAATGGTCTGTCAGCAAGGATAATGCAGACGCAATAAGTAAGATTGAAAAATTAGACTGGATAAAGAAAGGGGAGTATAACATAAATGAAGACGGTAATTATATAAATTACAGCGTGGTAATTCCAAAGGAAAATCATGAAAATGTTTCGAATTTTAATAAACAGCTGGAAGCCATCGCAGGAGTGGATTTGATCAATATAATCCCGCTGAATGAAACAGTGAAGAGACCGGTTTATTCGGCATTGTTAAATGATCTTTTTAAAATTGATATAAATGCAAGCAACATGAGTGATGCCGAACTTTCAAAAGAAATAGACAATCAGTTAAAGAATGCAGGTGTTGAAAGTGCTCAGGTTGAATTTTACAAAGATAAAGACGGGCAAAGGGCAATCAAGCTTTTCATTCCTGAACAGGAGGTATTGAAAGACGGTGGATTTGACATGACGATAAAGGACGGTGAAAATGTGAACAGGATCAAAAATGTCAGAAAAGTAAATCCGAACGGAGATGCAGACAGATTTAAAGGAAAATCTGATGAAGAAATAAGAAAGATGGTGAAAGAAGACATTGGAAATCCCGACATTAAAGATGATGAGATTATTATAACAAGAGACGGCGATAAGATTCAGGTGAAGATAAACATGAAGAAGGATGGAATAATGAATGGTGAATGGGAATTGAAGACTAAGTAAAGAAAAAATGCAATTCAAGGTTTGTTAATCCGGTAAATTTCTACCGGATTTTTTTTAAAACTAAAATTTTAAAACATAATGAAAAAGCTCAGAGCAGAATATATTTTAAAAATAATTTTATTAATCCCGTTTATAGTTTTTGCGCAACAGAATAATAATGACAGCCCGAAGAGCTTTGATGAAATCATTATACAGGCAAACTCGAAGGGAGTCTTTTCAGGGAGCGTATTAATTGTTAAGGACGGGAACATCATTTTCCAAAAGTCAATCGGTAATGCAGACTATAAAAATAATATTCCCAATACACAGGATACAAAATATCAGACAGGATCAATAACAAAATTTTTTGTTAAGACACTTATTCACCAGTTAGCTGAAGAAGGTAAATTAAATATGTCAGATAATCTCGGGAAGTATTTAACCGGATTTTCTTCTGATATTTCTGATAACGTTACAATACAGCAGTTGACTGATCACACATCCGGATTTGGAGATTTTTTCAGGGAGTCAATGAATCCTCAGACTGTCCAAAACATAAAAAGTATAGATGATGTGATTCCGTTAATACAGCAGGAGGAGTTATCGTTTAAACCCGGAAGCAAAGTTGAATATTCTAACTCAGGTTATGTACTTCTTGCGGCAATCATTGAAAAAGTTGAAGGCAAAAATCTTGAGGAAGTTCTTAACAATAGAATATTTGACAGGATAGGAATGGAGAATTCCGGATTTAAAGTTATTAATACAGAAGTAGAAGGAAAGGCAAAGGGATATCTTTCGAATCAGTTAGGTCCGATGGAAGATAATTCCGAAATGAATTTAATCGGAGCCGGGGCAGGCGGAATTTATTCTACTACTGATGATATGAATAAATTTGCTCAGTCTCTGATCAGCGATAACCGGCTTTTAAAAGATGAAAGCAAACTCATGCTGTTTAATACTCCATTATTACCGGTTCAGTATTCGAGCTGGAATGAATTTAAAACAAAGGGAAGGTTTATGATTGCCGGCGGCGCTCCCGGCATCAGCGCAGTTTTTGGTATCAACATGGAAAAAAATTATGTGATGGTCGTACTTTCAAATTTTGATGAAGGAACTGCTGAGGAAGTTTCGCAAAGATTTTCCGCAATGCTTAATGAAAGGGAAGTCAAGCCTTTCAGTGCTCCACCTGCAAAAGTAATTTATGATATAATTAAAGAAAAAGGTTCGGATAATTTTATTTCAAATTATAAATCAGAACTTTCAGCAGCAGGAATTGAACTTGATAATGATATGATATTTCTTTTTGCAGGAAGAGAATTCTTGCGAGAGAATGATGCTGATCATGCTTTGGCATTATATAAAGTTTATACTACAGAGTTTCCAAACATCGTTGTTGCATGGAATGATTTGGGAGATGCATACATATTAAAAGGAGATAAGGAAAATGCGAAGAAATGTTATGAGCAGGCATTAGTGCTTAGACCGAATAATGTGAGAGCGAAAGAGTCACTTCAGAAGATAAATTGAGTTTATAGGGTTCATAAAGTTCATAAAGTTCATAAAGTTCATAAAGTTCATAAAGTTCATAAAG